>CAZUOC010000110.1:0-6675 GCA_964622335.1 uncultured Ignavibacteriaceae bacterium | reverse complement strand
AATAACAAAAAATATTATTAGGACTATCATCAAGTAAGGCTTTACTTCCGGGATATGAAATAATGAGGCAGAAAAAATTTTAACTAAAAAAGAAAATGCCTGGGATAAATTTTCTGCTCTAAAAAATATCCATGCAAGAAGAGTCAGAGAAAAAGTAATAGAAATATTGAAAATTTCTCTAAGCGATGGAAATACTTTACCTTTGGCTACTATATCTAAATAATTCCTGTTTCTGTTCAACAAAAGTAACGGCAAAAAATAAACTGCGTTCAAAGCTCCCCAAACTATGAATGTCCAATTTGCACCGTGCCAGAACCCACTTACAATAAATATTATAAATGTGTTCCTTACTTTCATCCATGTATCCCCTCTGCTTCCTCCTAATGGGATGTACAAGTAATCCCTAAACCAGGTAGATAAGGATATATGCCACCGCCTCCAGAATTCAGCTATGTCTCTTGCAAAATATGGATAAGCAAAATTTCTCATCAAACTGAATCCAAACAATCTTGCTGTACCGATAGCAATGTCAGAATAACCTGAAAAATCACCGTATATCTGGAATGCAAAAAAAACAGTTCCTAATAAAAGAGTGCTCCCAGAATAATCAGAATGGTTATTATAAATCATATTAACTATTTCTGCACAATTATCAGCGATAACCATTTTTTTAAAAAGTCCCCACAAAATCTGGCGCATCCCATCTACGGCGTTATGATAATTAAAACTTCTTTCCTTGAAAAATTGAGGCAATAATTGTGTTGCCCGTTCAATTGGTCCTGCAACTAACTGAGGAAAAAAGCTAACGAAAGCAAAAAAAGCGATGATATTCTTAGTCGGTTCCATCTTACCCCTGTATACATCAATTGAATAACTAAGTGTTTGAAAAGTATAAAAGCTGATACCAACAGGTAAAATTATGTTAAGAGAGCTAGCATGTATTTCTTTCCCAAAAAATAAAAACACATGAACGAAGTTTTCAAGGAAAAAATTATAATATTTAAAAAATCCAAGGAAACCAAGGTTTACCAATATACTTGTTAAAAGCAGAAGTTTTCTTTTACTTTGCTCTTTATGTTTCAGTAAACCAAGACCTACAAAATAATCTACAAACGAGCTAAATGCTATAAGGGAAAGAAATCTCCAGTCCCACCAACCATAAAAGAAATAACTAGCTATTACAATGAACAGGTTTTGTGCTCGCAAACTCCTATTAACAACAAACCAATAGAAAAAAAATACTACCGGAAGGAAGATCGCAAAATCAATAGAATTAAATAACATACAATATTTTTTTATAAAAGTTTATTCTAACATATTCAAAAATTTTAAATATAAATATGTACAACATCTATTCCAATTTTAATAAAATATATTGTTTTTTTTCAGCGAATTATAGCCTACAGTTAAGATAAAATTCTTAGACTGGTGTAAAAAATACATTTATAGACGGCTCCTCCATTTAATAGGAAATTCCCAATTGCATTTAACCTTTTTAACTCTTCCTTTCGCGGATGCAACAAATAATTCGAGTTTTTTAACTATGCTGCCGAATTATAATAATACACTATATTAAAACGATAAAAATTAATTTAATAAAATAACTAGTAAATTACATAATGTGGATGTTCAATGATAATAAGTTGTCTATCACAAAAGACGTTATTCTTAAGAAAAGAATTGGAAAAGTGAGAATCAGTATTATGATACTAAAACTTTTTCAAGTGACCGGAGAAGCTTTTCTCTGAAAATTGGCTTCGAAATAAAATCTGTAAACCCGGTACTTATGAATTTATCTTTATCCCCTTGCAAAAGATATGCTGTAACTGCTAGAATAGGTGTGTTTTGATAACCCGGCATTGTCCTAATTATTCTTAGAATATCCAGACCGTTATAATCCCCCTGAAGATTTATGTCTATAACTACAAAATCAAATTGCTTACTCTTAAGAAGCGGTAAAGCTTGTTCAAAGCTAGAAGCAAAATTAATTTCTTTCAGATCCTTCATCTCAGCAGAAAAGAGCAATTGAGAGTCGGTCTGGTCTTCAAGATAAAGACAACCTAAACCAGAAATATCAACAGGTTGCTTAGTAATTACTGTTTCTTTGATTTCATGTTCTTTAAGAAATGTTACTTCTTCAAATTTAGTTACTTGTGCCTTTTCTTCTTTTATGTCAGGTTTTTCCTCTTCTTTTTCATCCAATATGGTTTCGTCGGACCCAACCTCTTCATCAGAAACCTCTAATCCTTTTGTTAAATCCAATGGGAAAATAAATCCTGATTCCCTTTCGTCAAGTACTTTAAATTCTCCCCCTAAAAGTTGCATTAGACTATTGCAGAGATTTAATGTTAATAAAGAAATTCCCGATTCCCTTTCGGAAATTCTAGCATCACTGGTAAAAACAGAACTTAATTTTTGAGCAAAAGCCTCAGTCATTGAAGAATATTCATCTCTAATATAAACAACAAATAGTTCTTTGGTAAAAGGAGAAGCAGATAAATATATTTTATCCTTACCGCTGAGCTTCGAAACGATACTTATAATCAAACCAAATAGTTTTTGGAATTTCTGTAGATCAGTTTTTATTTCAAGTGACATTGAAATCTTTCCAAAATCTATTGCAACATTTCCATTTTTACTTTCATTCTTTAACTTTTCTATTATTTCGATAAGCTTAGAAGAATCATATTTCAATTCTACCTGATTTTTAGCAATCTGAGCAAGTTCAATTATTGAGTTCATAGAACTCAAAAGACTTGACCGATTCTGATCAATAATTTCAACTGCTTCTTTCTGTTCAGGAGTAAAATGTTCAATATCTTCTGTTAATTCCTGAACAAAGCCGAGAATTACATTTATTGGTGTCAACAGGTCATGAAAAATTCCGGATAAAAAAGCGGCATCTGGTGCAACCTTAAAAAAGTCTCCCGCGGTTGTAGTGATTTCCACCGGGATTTCCTTAATAACTTCTTTTATTACTTCCCTAACTTCTTTTTCCCGTTTCGGAGTGCATATTATTGTATATGAATCAACTTCACCCTTGTAATCAAAAACGGGATTTGAAATGAACTGAACTTCTAAAAATTCGTTTCCTGCTTTTTTTAAAGAAGTATTTAAAGATAATTTTTCTTTTGAATGAGATTTAAAAACAGAAGAATTTATCTTCCCTCTGTCTTCATCAATAACCATAGAAGCAAATGACGATCCATTCAAAGTGTCAGGAGAATAACCTAGAGTTTCAACAGCTGAATCATTAACTGATTTTATGAATCCTTCACTATCTATTATAAAAAATAAATCACTTGCATTCTTGTATACTGCACTATAATGTTGACCTTCTTTTTCAAGTTTAAGCTTATCTGTTACATTTCTTATAACATTAAAGAGAGCGTCTTTACCGAAATGTTTGATTTTAACTCTACTTAACTCAACAAAAATTGTTGTTCCATCCTTACGTTTTTGCCTGTAGGGCTTAGTTACATAGACCTTACCAAATTCCTCGCCATTCTTATCCAGTAAAGTTTGAATATCATCCGGAGCATAAAGATCTGTCAAATCAAGCTGTAAGAATTCATCCTTTGTATAGCCATATAATTTAAGGGCTGTATTGTTTACTTCAAGGAAGCGAAGATCCGTTTTATCATATATAAAAACCGGTTCGGGATTATTCCGTATCAGGAAATCATATGTTTCAGTATTATCTGCCGGCTGCTCAGAATCTTTAATAACTTCAGATGTATTCTCACTTTCCTCGAGCTGTAATACAATCTTTTGTGCAACTCCAACTATTGCTACAACATTGCCTTCCGAACCTGTAACCGGAATTTCAATTGTCTGATAATCTTCCCCTGCTGAAACTCCGGTGAAAGGAAAACCTTCAATAATAAATGTATTTCTGGATTCCCTGATATAATCATCTAATGCCTTGTTAAAGTTCAAGAGATAACCAGGAATGAATTTATCTACAGGCTTCCCTTCTATTTGTGAAGCAGCAAAATGCAAACTTGAAGAAAACCGGCTATTAACAATAAGATATTTTCCTTCTTCATCTTTAATCCAGAATAATTCTTGAAGCTGCTCTATTTCTTTTCTTAATCTTTCAAGATCAACAAAAGTAAGCGGGTAAGTAGAAATAACTTTATCAATTATCTCTACTAAATTTTTATTAGATATTGCTTCTTTATAACTATTTAATTTTAATCTAACAGTCGACATATAATTATAATCCGGAATGAGAATATTTTTTTAGTAATATTTTAACAAATCGTAACATGTTTTAACGCCATTTTGATTTCTTTTTGTCTCTATCTTCTTCAATGTTAATATATCCCGATGGAGTATATCTTAGATATTTTTGCTTTTTCTTATCTTTCGCTTGTTTTTCCGGTTGAACATTTTTGTTTTCTACTTTAGAAACAGGCTTCTGGAATTGTTTAAGAACCTCTGTTTTGCTTTCCTGAAATTCTGAAGTTTCTTGTTTAATTTTTCCTGTTTCACTTAACTTAGTCTGTGAGACTGAAGATTTAATTTCCTCCCTGACTTTCTTTTTGCAAAGGAAATAAGCAACTACTGATACAACAATAGTGTTAGCTACAATAATAAAAATTATTTGATATAAAAGTGGAATTGATTCCATTTAGTTTTTTATTTCCAGTATTCTAAATTTTAACTTTTGCATTTCTTTCTTAATAAAAATCAAAAGCAGCAGATTATTGGTTCGATTTAATCTACAAAAAAAGTAAATGAAACAAACTCGCCTGTCTTACAAATCCTTTTATTGTAATCACTTCTGCCCTCGATTTTCGCTTAAAAATGGACAATTATAGTGCCATTAGCACACTTACATTTTTATTTTATTATGAATTCATGCTTGTAACAGTATTAGATAGATGGCACAGTTTGTATCATTATAGCACAAGATTAAGAGAGGGCCAGGATAGGTTTAGTTAACTACTTTAGCAGATGTTTGTTTCAATAAGTTATCAGCATTATTTATAGAATCATTAACCTGTTGAGTATAAACTGAAATATATTGTGAAACTTTACTTAAATATTCACGATCAGTATTAGGTAAATTCTCTTTTATTCTGGCAATCAAATTATTAACATTCTTTTGGTCTTCCTTTGTGATAAGAACAACAACTCTATTATCAATTATACATATTTTGTCTTTTTTATTTGTAGATAGCCTGACTGCATTCTTCAATTGTGTAAGAGTTAAGAGCCCCTGATTCATTGCCGTCTCTTCAAGTTTGAATGATGCCAGCACAAAGGGTTGCCCTGTACTTTTATAAAAAGCAATTTGATTATTAAGAATCAAATAAAAATCATCATAATTATAGAAATTTGTAAATGAAAAGTCTTCCGTTTCGGTTTCAATCTCTGAAAGAGATTTGTAAAGATCCTCATCTTTTGTTTCGGGAATATTCGCTTGTACAGAAGGATGTTGCAAAGATTCGGAGGCGGTAACAAATCCTTTGTTAGGTTCCATATGAAAATCCGTTTTAAATTGTCCTTCAGTGTGACCAACATTTGGCGTAATAGTTATTGTCCCTTCGGTATAAAAGCTATCTTCACTATTTTCATTCTTTTGCAGATGAATGGTTCCGGTTGAATTTTCTGATAAAGAATGTACTATTTTCCCCGCTGATGGTGTCGCTGGCTCGCCTATAATAAACAAGCTTGTAATTCCATATTCTTCAATTTCTTCACAAGTCCTTATGAAAGCTTCTTTCAATTTTTCAATATTGTTAAACCCAATAAATGGGGTCATTTCATCAAAGACTAAATTGGCAGGCTGATACTGTTCAACTACGGGAACAATATCTCTTAGATATTCAGAAAGATATTCATCTGATGCAGTTTCTGAATTTGCATCGACCGGAGAATTAACACGAACGACAACAACTTTATTTTCACTCATACATGACTGGAGATCAAAATCTATGGCAGAAGCATTAATCATTAAATCTTTTGGTCGCATACTGGTAAAATAAAGACACACTTCCTGCTGCTCTACACATTCTTTTGTAAACTGCAAGCCAAGCAAAGTTCTGCCCGATTTCCTGGAACCAACAAGTAAATATGTTCCTCCCCTATAGAACCCGCCCCAGGCTTCGTCAATAAAGGATATTCCGGATGGTACCAACTGAATCTTTTTCCTCATATAATTATTTGGATTATTGACTGGTTTGAGCCAAATATTATGCCGGACAGAAGAATTCATACGCCCTTATTATCCCAGATTTTAATGTAAATTGAAAGTCGCAAAATGAATAAAACATTATAATTTGTACTATAATGCTACACAACATTAATTATAGATTTTTTGCTTATTTCTCTATAGAGAAAGATTAGAAATCTTAACTGGGAAATTAAAAAAGAAAACACCTCAAACAAACTTTTCTTTCTAGTCTTTATTCTGAGCTGGCAAATGTTTAAGGTTTAATAACTCTCTTTCATCTTCCTGAGTTTTATCAAAATTAGTATGCAAAATATCATCCCACATAGGTGAACTTACTCCATAGCCCTTATTAGGATCCTGAAAATGATGACGCATATGATGTTTCTTTAAAACCAACCAAAATCTATTTTTTATATTAAAATGATGAACTGCATAATGAGTCATATCGTAAAAAAGATATCCGACAATAAAACCTATAAAAAATGGAAATA
>CAZUOC010000109.1:0-6744 GCA_964622335.1 uncultured Ignavibacteriaceae bacterium | reverse complement strand
GCAACGATATTCCTTTTAAGATCGGGAAAGCCAACGTACTGCTGGATGGCAACGATCTTTGTATCATCGCTACTGGTGAAACAGTTTATCATGCGCTTGAGGCAGGAAAGGTATTGAAGAATAAAGGCGTAAATGCCAGGGTAATCGATATGCATACTGTCAAGCCACTTGACGAGATATCCGTTCTGGCAGCAGCACAGGAAACGGGAATGATCATCACGGTGGAAGAACACCATATTGCCGGTGGTCTTGGCTCAGCTGTAGCAGAGGTTGTCGTAAGGCAAAAACCTGTTCCTGTAAAGATGATTGGTTTTCCTGACCAGTTTGCCATCCATGGAGAACCAATAGATTTGTTTCACCATTATGGTCTGGATGCAGAGGGTATTGTCAATGCTGCCCTGGATATGATACAGGCAAAAAAATCTGATACGAATGGAAGATAAATATATACTCGCTGTTGATCAAAGCACATCCGCAACGAAGGCAATCCTGTTTGATTCACTTGGGAGCCTCGTAAAAAGGGAATCGGTAGGCCATAAACAATTTTACCCGGAACCGGGATGGGTGGAACACGACCCCTGGGAGATCTATTCCAATACAATTACAGCCATCAGGAGAGTAATGCAGGAAAGCGGAATTGAAGAAAAATATCTGGCGGCACTTACTATCACCAACCAGCGCGAAACGGTTGTGGTATGGAACAAGTATTCCGGGAAACCGGTTGGGAATGCCATTGTATGGCAGTGCCAGAGGGGAAAGGATATCTGCCAGGATTTAAAAGATAGTGGGCACGAAAAGTTGATAAAAGGGAAAACAGGCCTGATTATCGATCCATATTTTTCAGCTTCAGGTATCAGCTGGATCCTTAAAAATAATCCGGAAGCCAGAAAAATGGCCGATGCCGGGGACCTCTTGTTTGGGACTATCGACAGCTGGCTGCTGTGGAAGCTTACCGACGGGAAAGTCCATGCAACCGATTATTCCAATGCGTGCCGAACCATGCTGTTCAATATCTATGATATGAAGTGGGACGAAGAAATATTGAACCTACTGGAGATCCCAGTGTCGATGGCACCTGAGGTAAAACACTCAGATGAAATTTTTGGGTACACCAGGGTAGATTCTACATTCCGGGATCCACTTCCCGTTTCCGGGATCCTTGGAGATTCACACGCAGCCTTCCTGGCACAATTATGTTTTGAAAAGGGACTGGGTAAGGCAACCTACGGGACGGGATCGTCGGTAATGATGAATATCGGTGATCAGCCACTGGCCAGTCCGGAAGGTCTTGTAACCTCCATCGGTTTTGGATTGAAAAACCGCTTTGCATTTGTTTATGAGGGAAACATACACTGCACCGGTTGCACGATTAAATGGCTCATTGATGAGGTGGGACTGATTTCTGATCCTGCGGAGGCAGAGGTGCTGGCTGAATCAATAAAGGACAATGGAGGTGTTTTTCTTGTCCCTGCTTTTGCAGGGCTGGGAGCTCCCTACTGGAACAATGAAGCCAGGGCAATCATAACGGGGATGTCGCGGGGAACCGGTAAAGCTCACCTGGTCAGGGCTGCTCTTGAGGCCATCGCTTACCAGGTGAAAGACCTGGTTGACCTGATGTCGGGAAAGTCGGGCATAGACCTGGTGGACCTGAGGGTTGATGGAGGACCAACCAGGAATAATTTCCTAATGCAATTTCAGTCCGATATGTTGAACTGTACGCTGAACAGGAGCGAGATAGAAGAAGCATCCGCACTGGGTTCGGCATTGGCAGGCGGTCTGGCAACGGGTATATGGAGGGACCTGGAGCAGTTAAAAACCATCAGAAATTTTGACCGGGTATTTACTCCGGTAATGAGGAACCAGGTCAGGAATGACTTGTACAAAGGCTGGAAAAAAGCAGTTGAAAAAACTATCAACTAAATAAACACCCTAAATCGAATTAAAATGGCTTACAAAGAAAAATTGACATTTGGCCTGATCGTGGGCACAAGAGACATTTTCAATTATAAACTGGCCGAGGAAGCCAGGAAGCAGCTGCTTTCCATTATGGCTGAATTGGGATATAACTACCTGATCCTTGATAAAGAAGCTACTCCAACCGGAGCAGTTGAAACCATTGACGATGCAAGGAAATGCGCTAAGCTCTTTTCCGATAACAGAGATGTTATTGATGGCATTATTGTAGTACTTCCAAATTTTGGTGATGAACTTGGGATCGTAAATACCCTGAGTCTGGCTAAACTGGATAAACCCATTTTGGTCCAGGCCTGTGATGATGAGAATGACAAAGTGGATGTCAAGAGCAGAAGGGATGCTTTCTGCGGGAAACTTTCAGTGTGTAATAACCTTTACCAGTATGGTATCCCATTTACAGACACAACCTGTCATACCTATCCGCTTGACAGTGAACTTTTCAGAAAAGACATAGATTATTTTGCCCGGGTATGCAGAGTGGTAAATGGGCTCAGTGGAGCCAGGGTAGGTGCCATTGGTGCCCGTCCCGGGGCATTCCAGACCATGCGTTACAGTGAAAAACTTTTACAGGCTTACGGGATAACAGTTGTACCGGTTGACCTTTCAGAAATCCTGGATACCGCCAGGAAGATGGACAATGAGACAGCAGAAGTAAAACAAAAACTTGAGTCGATCCATGATTATGGACGCATAGCAACAGGGATCAAGCCGGAAAAAGTCACCACCCAGGCTAAGTTTGGGATCGCTGTTGAAAACTGGATCGCTGAGAATGAGATTGACTGTTCTGCCATACAATGCTGGACCTCCGTCCAGAACACCTATGGATGTGCCACCTGCCTTACCATGAGCATGATGGGTGAAAAACTGATGCCCTCTGCCTGCGAGGTGGATGTTACCGGGGTACTTTCCATGTATGCCCTGACACTGGCAAACGGTACCCCTTCTGCCCTGCTGGATTGGAACAACAATTTTGGTGATGACAGGAATATGATGGTAGGTACCCATTGCAGTAATTACCCGAAGAGTTTTATACAAAATGATATTGAGATAGGAACACTTGATGTTCTGGGAACCACCCTGGGTTCAGAGAACACTTTTGGCGCTGTCAAAGGTAAAGTAGCTGCAGGTCCCCTTACCTTTTTCAGAATATCTACTGACGATCCGCTGGGTATTATTAAGGGATACGTTGGACAGGGTGAGTTTACCGACGATCCCTATGGTATGGATGGAGGCATTGCTGTGTGCAGGATCGACAGGCTGCAGGACCTTATGAAGTTCATGTGCAAGAACGGCTTTGAACACCATGTTGCCATGGCCAGGGGCCAGGTGGCAGAGGTCATCGAGGAGGCTGTGGCGAACTACCTTGGATGGGACCTGTATGTACATTAGTGCAAAAATCAACTGCCGTCAGCTTTCGCTGACGGATTAAAGGATTACAAGAACATCGGGTTCATGAAAACCTTGCAAAACAAGATCATCCTCTGCATATCGATAATCCTGTTCGGATTACTGTCTTCTTGTCAGGAGGCAAAAGAAGTGTATCTGTTCAGTTCATTCCATGAGCCAGCTACAGAAGGGCTAAGATTCTTATACAGCTACGATGGTTACAACTGGACAGACCTGGGACACATCTTTCTCAAACCTGAAGTGGGAAAACAAAAATTAATGCGCGATCCATCGGTTATCCAGGGTCATGATGGCGTATTCCACCTGGTCTGGACATCATCCTGGCGGGATGACCCGGGATTTGGCTATTCCTCATCATCCGATCTGGTACACTGGTCTGAACAAAAATTCATCCCTGTAATGGATTTTGATACCTCCACAGTAAATGTATGGGCTCCTGAACTATTTTATGATGATGAAAAACAGGAATTTATCATTTTATGGGCCTCCACTATTCCATATAAATTCGAAAAAGGCATCGAAGAAGAAAAGAACAACCACCGGATGTATTATACAACAACAAAGGATTTCATAAACTTCTCTCCTACCCGGCTTTTTTTTAATCCTGATTACAGCGTTATTGATGCCATCGTTGTTAAGCGAAGAAAGGACGATTATGTTTTGGTCTTCAAAGACAATACACGCCCAAACAGGAACCTGAAGGTGGCCTTTTCAAATCATCCATGCGGGCCTTTTACAGATATATCCGAACCATTTACAGGATTCCTGACGGAAGGGCCAACGGTTATTAAACAGGGTGAAGAATGGATTATCTACTTTGATGCCTACGGTGATGAGCAATATGGAGCGGTCAGGACCATGGATTTTAAAAAGTTTACAGACATCTCGGATGAAATTGACATTCCGGAAGGAACGAAGCATGGGACGATTATTCAGGTAAAACAAGAGATTCTTGAGAAAATTCAAAATTATATCGCATTCGAGTAATTAATGAATACTAATAGGTATCAGTTACGAGGTATGGAATTTTTGTAATTGGCAACCAATATCATGAAAGGTCACCCAACAAACCAGGAACCAGGAACCAGGAACTCATATAATTTGTTATAACTTGCAGATGAAATCAGAATGAACCGGTTAATTTATATAATGCTATTTTTCTTCCTCCTGCCATCTCACTGTTCCCGGCCGGATCAGGACACTGTTTATTATTCAGGTACAACTTTATCTAACGTTGATTACCATCATGGACAACTTCCTCCTGCGATAGGTGTTCATAATATCCAGGTAATGAGAGCTAACAGGGAGAATCCTGAAATGGCTGATGGTTTTGGATGGACCTATAACCATTCTCCCATGCTGGTCTATTGGAACAATAGGTATTATCTGGAATACCTCAGCGATTCGATCGGGGAACATGTCCCCCCTGGCCATACATTGATTGTTACTTCACAGGATGGCTATACCTGGTCAAAACCCAGGGTCGTTTTTCCCCGGTATAAGATCCCGGACGGAACCAGGAAAGAAGGTTATGAAGGGATCGCAAAAGATCTGTATGCCGTCATGCACCAGCGTATGGGTTTTTTTGTCGCTGAAAATAACCGGCTGCTTGTATCAGGCTATTATGGGATATGTATGGATAAAAACGACAGTCCAAATGACGGCAAGGGTATTGGCAGGGTGGTACGCGAGGTCAAATCCGATGGCAACTATGGTTTGGTTTATTTTATCCGTTATAATAAAAACTGGAATGCCGGCAACACATCATTCCCTTTTTACAAGGAATGTGATGACGAAGGATTTATAAATGCCTGCGAGGAAATTCTCACCAATCCCCTGATGATGCAACAATGGAACGAGGAAGCCGACCGCGATGATCCGTTGATCCCAATGACAAACCAGTTTAAAGCACTAAGTTATTATCACCTGCCTGATGGTCGTGTAGTCGGATTATGGAAACATGCACTGTTTGCTATCAGTGTGGATGGTGGCGAAACATGGCCGCGTCCGGTTCGTGCTCCCGGCATCGTTAATAAAAACGCAAAGATATGGGGACAGGAAACAACCGACAATAAATACGCTATTGTTTACAATCCATCAGAGTTCAGATGGCCCCTGGCCGTTTCAACAAGCACAGACGGACTTGAATACAAAGACCTGCTGCTGGTGAATGGTGAGATCTCAACGATGCGATATGGTGGTCAACATAAAAATTATGGGCCCCAGTACGTCAGGGGAATACTTGAAGGTAATGGGATTCCTACTGATAATAATATGTGGGTAACTTACAGCATGAACAAAGAAGATATCTGGATTTCCAGGATCCCTGTTCCCATTGTATCCGAAGTTGAAGATCATATCGATGAGGACGTTAACCTGTTGCCGGATGGAGAAGAGCTCGATAAATGGAATGTTTTCAGCCCCCTGTGGGCACCGGTTACCATTGAAAAACTCAATGATGAAAAATGCCTTTCACTGAAAGACTTCGACCCATATGATTATGCCAGGGCCGAAAGGATTTTCCCATCCGGTAAATACCTGGTTGCGGAATTTTCGGTAATTGCTTCCCAGAACAACCATGGCCTGCTGCATATCGAGTTTCAGGATGCATCAGGAAACGCAGCAGTTAGGTTAATTTTCGACAGCGACAGCCTGTTAAAGGCCAAGTCGGGCTACCAGTATTCAACCATAATGAAATATAAGCCAAATACACAATATGATATTAAGGCAGTCCTTAATGTAAGCACACGTTTCTATCAGCTGTTTGTTAATGAGGCTGATATGGGTACCCGTATGTTTTTTGCCCCTGTTAATTCTCTGTGCCGGATTACATTCAGGACCGGTGAAGTACGTCGTTTTCCCGATGCCGATTCACCCGCTGTGCAGGATTTTGATGTAGCCGATCCGGGAATACCGGTTGAAAAGGCTGTGTATTACATTAAATCGCTGAAAACCTATGAAGCCCGATAAACTGATCCATATTGTTATATTACTGATCCTGACAAACTGTTCAGTGGAACCGGACCAAAACAGGCCTGCCCCGGTTCTTCTGGATCCCGGTCAGTTCAGGCATTATGTTGATTATTTCAACCGGATGGAAAATGAGAATATCATCCAGGCAATATCAAATGATGAATCATGGGATTGGATGACAGGCAATATTCCCCTGTTTGAATGCCCTCAGGATAATTTTGAAGAGATCTGGTACTACCGTTGGTGGACTCTCAGAAAACATATCAAGGAAACCCCCCGGGGATATGTCATAACCGAATTCCTTGTAGTAAGTTTCTAGTTCGTAATATAAAACGTGTTAAGTTGTGTTATGGTTAATAATATTTTTGTAAGTATTTTGATTGAGTTTAT
>CAZUOC010000108.1:0-6751 GCA_964622335.1 uncultured Ignavibacteriaceae bacterium | reverse complement strand
AAGAACTTTTGACCCGGCAAACGGCTGGTCCTTAGTTAGACCAGACATTGTGCTTGATGGGAACAGCTTTCAAAAGGGTATTACAGGCTTTTTTGTACATGGAGATTATATTTATCCTATAGAATACTTTAGTGCAAATTATATAAGAAGAATCAGCTTAATCGATGGCTCATTTAAAGAGGAATGGATAGTAATGGCTCCCTTCCGAACTAATTTTGAGAGTTATTATTCCTGGTGTACAGATTGGACTCACGATTTTATCTATGCATCAGTATATAGATCCTCTGGATTTGTACCAAAGTTCAGCAGGTTTGCGGGCTATTATGTGGATGCTTCCGGTACAATATCAACTAAACCCGTTGGTCCGGTTGAAAAATGGAACAGCCTTAAATATGATCTTGATAATCCAAGCCCCACTGGAAAATCTTCTGTTAATCTACTTGGATTAAATTCATCCACAAAAAATTGGGACACGCTTCAGGTAAATATTCCTGATTCCATGTCTTTATCGCAAGTAAATGGCGATCTTTATTCTAATCTGAAGCTTAACTTCAATTTAGTTGATTCAAGTTTTACCGCTACACAACCGATGGAACTTAAGAGTGTTAATTTTGATTATCACCCCCTTTCAGATATTTATTTCGACAAAGATGATTTTGAATTTCAACAAGATTCTGTCTTACAGGGACTTCCTGTTACTTTGAGCTTTAAAGCACGAAGTATTGGAGGGACAAATTCTGATACATTGAATTTAAAATTCTATCAGAATAGCTTTGACAGTTTAATCTACAGCACAAAGATTCATATAATACCTGATAGTTCTTCAAAACCAATCCAGTATACAATTGAAACAAGTAAACTAAGCGATGCTGATCAGTATAATGGTTCTTATTTTGAAAGAGACATACGGCTGCAGGGAGAACTGAATAAAAAAGAGTATTTCTCTTTTAACAATTTAGTAGATAAAAAATTATATATACAACGGGACACTATTCCACCGGCGTTTGATGTAAGATTCGATAATAAAGAAATTCTTAATGGAGATATTGTTTCTGCCAAGCCGCATATTTTAATTACTTTAAAAGACAATAGTCCATTACCGATTACGAAAGAATATTTCTCCGTTGTTCACAACAATATCCCGGTAACAATTGAAGACTCTATGTTTTCATATATCCCTTATCCTAATTCTGAAGCGATTGTAAAATGGAATCCTACTCTTGAAGATGGTGCTCATACTCTCGAGATTCTGGCAAAAGATGCATCGAACAACTTCTTTGATACGACTTCATATAGAAGTACGTTTTATGTATATAATGAAACTGATCTGAAGGAAGTATATAATTATCCCAATCCATTTAATGATGATACCTATTTTACATTTCAGCTTAGAGGAACGGATGTTCCGGATGAATTAAAAATAAAAATATTCACTGTAGCCGGCAGGTGGATACAGGAATTATCAGTTCCCCCAAGTAATTTACGGATCGGGTTTAATAAAATACATTGGGATGGCAGGGACAGAGACGGTGACAAAATAGCAAACGGGATTTATTTTTATAAAGTTATCTCAAAGAGTAGCGAGGTTACTAAAACTGTTGTACAAAAGTTAGCAAAAATAAAATAACATTTACTTCTCTTATACTCAAAGTTATTTATCAGCTTAAACTAAGGGAAGATTTATTGCTTTTTTGTAAGGCATTATTTTTGCTTAATTTTATTGTTATCAAATTTAATTATAAAAGGTAAAATATGTGCGGAATTGTAGGTTATATCGGCGAAAAAAATTGTGTACCGATTTTAATTAATGGATTGAAGCGTCTCGAATACCGCGGTTATGACTCGGCAGGCTTAGGTGTTCTTACCAATAATCACTCTGAGGTTATAAAAAATAAAGGTAAAGTTTCTTTACTTGAAGAGAAAGTTCAGAAAACGGATCTTTCCGGGAAAACAGGAATCGGTCATACAAGATGGGCTACTCACGGTGTACCTAATGAAATTAATGCACATCCGCATTACAATACTTCCAGGAATCTTTATGTAATCCACAACGGGATAATAGAAAATTTCCGTACTCTTAGAAAGAGTCTTGAAAATCAAGGTTATATTTTTGTAACTGAAACAGATTCTGAAGTGCTACCTCATTTGATTGATAGCTTTTTGAAAAAAGGAAATTCTTTGTTTAAAGCTGTAAGGCTTGCTTTAACAGAAGTCGAAGGTACTTATGGAATAGCAGTTATTTATGAAGGCGAGCCGGACAAAATAATTGCTGCCCGTAAAGGTTCTCCGCTTGTGCTAGGTGTTGGCGATGGTGAGAATTTTATAGCTTCGGATGTTTCGGCAATCCTTGCCCACACCAAGCAGGTTATATATCTGGAAGATGGTGAACTCGTTGAAGTTTACAAAGACAAATTTATCGTAAAAACTATTTTGGATAAGGACATTGAAAAAGAAATACATGAAATAAGCATGACGCTTGATGAGATAGATAAAGGCGGCTTTTCCCATTTCATGTTAAAAGAGATTATGGAACAACCGGAAACAATTAGCAATTCGTTAAGAGGAAGAATTCTATTTGAAAAAGGTACAAGTAGACTAGGCGGATTAACTGAAATTGTTGGACGGCTTGTAAATTCCAAAAGAATTATAATTACTGCATGTGGAACTTCATGGCATGCCGGCTTAGTTGGTGAATATATGTTTGAGCAGTTTTGCCGTATTCCTACGGAAGTTGAATATGCTTCTGAGTTTCGTTATAGAAATCCTATAATTAACCAGGATGACACAATATTTTTTATTTCACAAAGCGGTGAAACAGCCGATACACTTGCAGCTCTTCGTGAAGCTAAACTGAAAGGTGCGCTTGTTCTTGGAATTTGTAACGTAGTAGGAAGTTCTATAGCAAGAGAAACAATGGCTGGAGTTTTTACACATGCGGGTCCTGAGATCGGTGTAGCATCTACAAAAGCTTTCACTTCACAGTTAACTGTTCTTGCTCTAATAAGCTTGCTTATTGCAAGGAAAAAGAGCCTGAGCCAGGTAGACGGAAGAGCTATTGCTGAGGAGTTAATGGCGCTCCCTGACAAAATAAATTCTATCTTAAAACTTAATGACCAGATTGAAAAGATTGCCTCGGAGTTTTATGAGGCAAACAATTTCCTTTACCTTGGAAGGGGATACAATTTTCCTGTTGCTCTTGAGGGAGCTCTCAAGCTGAAAGAAATATCTTATATACATGCTGAAGGTTATCCGGCAGCTGAAATGAAACATGGACCGATTGCGTTAATTGATGAGAATATGCCTGTAGTTTTTATAGCACCTAAAGATTCAACTTACGATAAAATAGTCAGTAACATTGAAGAAGTTAGAGCACGCGGCGGAAGGATAATTGCTATTGCTACAGATAACGATAATGGGATTGACAGCCTTGTTGATTATACAATAAAAATACCTTCAACTATTAGAATGCTAATGCCTATTTTAAGTGTGATACCTTTGCAATTACTTGCATATCATATTGCTGTTAAAAAAGGACTTAATGTCGATCAGCCGCGAAATCTGGCAAAGAGTGTAACAGTAGAATAAATTTAATTATTGTAAGCTTTTGCTCAAGGCATCCCTTAGAATAAGATTACAAGATTATATCTCACTCAGAATCTTTCCATTTTTTATCCTCATAGAATTTTTGAGATTAGAATAAAAAATCATATTTTTGAATTCTATTTTTGAGGGCAGATAGCTCAGTCGGTAGAGCAAAGGACTGAAAATCCTTGTGTCGGCGGTTCGATTCCGTCTCTGCCCACATTTTAATTTACACTCGTTTAATCGTTACTGCACTTTTTACCTTCTCAGAACTTAAAAAGTTTAACAAATAATTTTTTATCGCACTTTAGTTTACATACGGTTCAATAATATTTTTCCATATTAAGTATCCATTCCCTAATAAATGCAAACCATCGATTGTGTATTCTTCACCTAAATTACCGGAAGAGTCTAAGAGATGTGAAAATATATCTATGTATGTTAAATTATTTTCCATTGCGATATTTTTAATTTTTGAATTCAACTCAGCGATATCATTATTATTTAAAGATATAAAATCTTCATTTACAGGTAAAATACTCTGAATGTAGACTTTTGTTTCGGGAGACAAGGATTTGATTCGTTTAATAATATTCGAATAATTTTTCGCTATAGAGTCTATTTTAATACCATCAATCAAATCATTTATACCAATCATTAAAAAATTTTTTTTAGGTTTAGAATTAGATACCTGGTCAATTCTATCTAATAGACTTAATGAATAGTTTCCACCAATGCCTCTATTTTTTATTTATTATTATTAAAAATTTCAGCCCACTCGCAATCGTTGGTAATGCTATTCCCAATAAATATTATATCTTCACCTGATATTGGCAGTAAATCAAACAAACTTACTCTCTGAATATCTCTTTTTATAATTTCATTGTATTTTATGTCTAATTTACTTTCTTCAACATTGTTGGATAATAATTTTTTCTCTATATATCCAACCCCACCTTTTTTAATTATAAAAGCTGTAAAGAAGACAACAAAAATGAGATTTCCTACTAAGGAAGCAATTAGGATTTTTTTCCCCATCGGAGTACTCCTCTCTTAGTAAAGTGTTCTATCAAAAATTAAAAAATAATTTAAGAATAATAAGTTATTCGAATACTTTCAAAAATTTATACTCTAATATATACTCTGAACCTATTAATATAAATATGGAGATTTGCAAATAAAAAAAATTATTTATTTTTATTCTAATATCTTAACTGTTGTTTCGTTTGATATCTTGACTTAATTTACCAGAAGAATCCAGGAGATACGAAAAAATATTAATGTATGTTATATTGTTTTCCATCACGATATTTTTTCAATCTTTGAATTCACCTCAATCACATCTTTATTATTAATGCCGCTAAATAAAAATTAACAAGTACAATATCCCGAATATAAACTTTTGTTTCGGGAGACATAGACGCTTGGTCCTTTTTTCATGCTTTTATGGACTATTTTAATAACATAAACTTCACTAACAAGTTTGAGCATTTTCATTAAATCTGACTGAAAGAGTAGATTTTTTATTTTCATTGTGAGTTCAAAATAAATACCCACCACATCAAGTTGTAAAAATCATACTCTCCCTAAAGTAATAATTACCTAAAAAAAAACCATTCTTTGCAAAAAATCTTTTTTTTATTGAAAAATAAATACCGTTAAATGGCCCATTAATTGGTTTTAACAATTTTGGTAATATGATTGATGAGAGATATTATGTCTAGCTTACTAAGATATTTCGTTTTAACCATTCTAATTAGTTCCATAGTCTATACTCAACAGATTAATAAAGTAATCATTTCCGGTAATGGTGGTCAACATGATGAGGATGTTAAAAATTCTTTCATCCTTGGTTATGCTAGTTATAATGGAAGTCAGTTTACCGGTGATATATTATTATATGCAAATTCTCTACAAGCAAGCTTCGATTATGCAGTTGCTAACGATTATGATTTAATGGTTCGTTCAACTACAGGTCTTTCCACAGGAATACAGCTTGCTCCCAGTTATCCTTCAACAAAACTTGTAATGCCTTCTGGAAGCAATTCATACGTTCAGACATTTTCCGGAGATATAATTAATTCACCTGTTGTTGTTACTGGGGCGGGTACTGATAGCAATCAAACAGGTTACGAAATTGAGTTTTATTCAATCGACCCCATTAGCGGAAGTAATCTTTCAAGTTTTTCAAACGGGTATATTGCTGGTCAATTAGCTTTTATAGCAAATACTCTCAATTGCAGTTTTGATTCAGCCAGAACTCTTGCAAGAGCCAAAGGATCAGAAAATGGCAGTTGGGATTTTTATGATGGCTTCGGGGAAATTCAGATGGAAAAAGTAGTTGATCCGCTGCCAGTAGAGTTGACTACCTTTGTTGCAGAAATTATTGATAATAGTATTCACCTTAGTTGGGAAACGGCAACGGAAGTAAACAACTACGGATTTGATATTGAAAGATCAAAGGACAATAATAACTGGGAGAAAATAGGTTTTGTTCGTGGAGCTGGGAATAGTAATTCGCCCAAAGAATATAGTTTTATGGATAGTAAAATTAATTCTGTGGGGAGTTATTCTTATAAATTAAAACAAATCGATAATGATGGTGCTTTTTCTTATAGTAACGTCACTGAAGTCAAAGTTTCTCCCGTTAAATATGAATTGTATCAGAATTATCCTAATCCGTTCAATCCAATTACAAATATAAAGTTTTCATTACCCGAAGAGAGCAGAGTTGTGATTAACATATACAATATGCTTGGGGAAAAGGTCATGGAATTAATAAATGGAGAATTCGTAGCAGGAAATCAGGAAGTTCAGTTGAATGCAACCGATTTAGCAACCGGAACCTACTTATACACTATAGAAACTAAAAACTTTAAGGCTGTCAAGAAGATGATACTAATGAAATAAAATTTTATAGAGATTGTACAAATTCAATCACTTATACTTAATTCAACTTTTTTTATTTTTTGGTATCGAAAGCTGATATAATTAATTCATTTCTTTACCAATTTTTAATAGTGTCTCATTACCAGACAATAATATTTCATGTTTTAAATATTTTTTTTATTATCTTCTACTTCTTTTAAAGTGCCCGATAAGTAATTGATTTTTTTGAAGAGTAGTAAACCTAATAGTCAACAAAAAATTATCATAGGTAATACAAGAA
>CAZUOC010000107.1:0-6774 GCA_964622335.1 uncultured Ignavibacteriaceae bacterium | reverse complement strand
AAACCGGATTTCGTCACTCATATCAAAGTGATTCAACCCCGACTCGTCATTCGACTCTCCGGGATCTACGCATTACGATACTACTCGTATCGTAATGCCTCAACAGGATTTGCAGTTGCCGCTTTAATTGCTTGAAAGCTTACAGTCGCCAACGCAATCAATAAAGCAAGTCCACCAGCAAGAACAAATATCCACCAGCTTATTTCAATTCTGTAAGCAAAATTTTCCAGCCATTTGTTCATTACATACCAGGCAAGAGGCCAGGCGATTATATTTGCAAGTATTATCCATTTTAAAAATTCGCCGCTAAGTTTGAAAACAATAGATTTTACGGAGGCGCCAAGAATCTTACGTATACCGATTTCCTTAATCCTGCGGTTGACGCTTTGAGAAACGAGTCCAAATAATCCAAGACAGGCAATAATGATTGCAACGCCTGCAAAACAATTGATTATGTTCTGAAATTGTTCGTCCGATTTGTAAAGCTTATCATATGTTTCATCTAGAAATTCATATTCAAACGGAACATCCGGCGACATTTTATTCCATGTATTTTTTATATATTGAATTGTACCGGATATATTATGGTTTTTAATCCGAACATTTATTTCTCTATTCCAATTGGCGCATATCAGTGCAGCAGGTTCAATCTTTTGATGCAATGAATTGTAGTTAAAATCTTTCATTACACCAATGATCATTACTTTGTCGTTTGAAAAGTCAAGCCTAGTGCCTAAAGGTTGTTTCAAATCAAATTCTTTAACGAAAGTTTCATTTACAATTGCTGTACTGTTAACATCGCTCTGCAAATCCCAGGAAAATTGTCTACCCTTAAGCATTTTAATTTCCATTGCCGGTATAAAATCAGGATCAACAGTTGTGGCTGAAAAACTTTTTTTTAATCCATTCAACATACTTGACAATCCAATTGGTAAATCTCTTCCAAATGCAGTATTAGAACGGGATACATAACTTATATCAGGATTTTGAAGCAGAATTTGTTTGAAAACATCATAACTTTGATTTAACTGATAACTTTGTTGGAAATGAACAATATTCATTTTATTAATACCGAGATCTTTGGTTTTTATATAATTCACTTGTCTGGAAATCATCAGTGTACCGATAATCAAGGAAATTGAAATCGCAAATTGAAATACTATAAGCGAGTTCATTAATAAATTTCCCTTCCTGCCTTTTGTAATTTCACCTTTAAGAATTGATGTAGGTTTGAATGCAGAAATAACAACTGCAGGATAAATGCCAGAGATAATGCCGATAACGATAATGCCTGTTATTAAAATTAGAATAATTAGAGGCTGATTATAGAAGCCGAACGAAATTTGTTTATCAATCAACTTATAAAAGTTTGTTTGGATCAGTTCAACTATTATCAAAGCAGAAACCATTGCCAACGCACTAATTAAAATTGATTCACTTAAAAATTGACTTATAAGTGCATTTCTGTTAGCTCCTACTACTTTGCGTATGCCGATTTCCAAGGCACGCGAAGATGATTTTGCTATTGTTAGGTTAACGAAATTTATAATAGCAAGCGTTAATACAAAGATACCCACAAGCTGCAGAAATAAAATTAGTTGCCGCTTGCTGTTGTTATGAAAATAAACATCGCCAAGAGGAATGAGGTTTATCTGTTCATGTACGTTATCCAATATTTTTTCCTGTGCCGTCCATAAATTATTAACCTTTCCTGTAAATGCATTTATATCGTTTTGTTTGAACAAAATAAAAGTATCATACTGTCGATTATGCCAATCCTCATCAATTTTATACCCAAACTTCCGACCAATAGTATATAAAGAGGACAATGATCCCACTGCATTGAATGAAAGTGTTGAATTATTTGGGAAATCTTCTATAACTGCAGTAATAGTCAAGTCCATCGGCAGACCGTTATCTCCAATGTAATGGATTGTCTGTCCAACTGCGTTTTCTATTCCAAATAAATTTATAGCTGTAGTTCGTGTGAGTACTATAGAATAAGGTTTCTTTAATGCTGTTTCGGGATCACCATATAATGCCGGTATATTAAACACTTCAAACAGGGTTGAGTCGGCAAAAACAAAATCTTTCATTTTAGTTTTTTTCCCAACACCGTTAGAAGTAGTCTCTATTAATGGTGATTTCCCTCCACCCATTCCGTAGTCTATCCTAACAATTTTATCAAAATCAGGAACACTATTGATTATTATTGTTCCTAATGGCGCCGGCGTATAAAATGCATTCCCGATTTCCACCTGGTAGATTTTTTTATAATTTGCATATGATGTATTAAAGTTTAATTCATTTTCACAATACAGAGATATTAAAAGAAATACAGCTATTCCAATTGCCAATCCGAAAATATTGATGAATGAATTGGTCTTATTCTTTAACAGATTTCTTAATGCAATCTTTAAATAGTTTTTTAACATTTTATTCTCCTCTGTTTTTATTCATATCTTAAAGATTTAGTCCCACTACAGCGGGATTTCGAGTTTATTCATATCGTAAACTCTCAACAGGGTTTGCAATTGCAGCTTTAATTGCCTGAAAGCTAACTGTTGCCAATGCGATTACTAAAGCAATTCCACCTGCAAGCACAAACATCCACCAACCAATATCAATTCTATATGCAAAGCTTTGCAGCCATTTATTCATAAAATAATGTGCGGTTGGCCAGGCAATTATGTTTGACACCACTATCAAAATCAAAAAGTCCTTTGTAAGAATTAAAGCAACATTCGAAATGGAAGCACCAAGTACTTTACGAATACCTATTTCTTTGGTTCTTTGTTCTGCAGAAATTGTGACGAGACCAAACAATCCAAGACATGCAATTAATATCGAGAGAAAAGAAACATATTTAAAGATTGTCCTCATCCGTATTTCGGAAAAATATTGTTTGTTCAAGGAATCGTCATAGAAATAATAATCGAAAGGACTGCCTACAATTTGTTTATGCCAAGTTTTTTCTAGAGACGATATAAGATTATTCGGTATTTGGGATTTGAACCGGATAGTCATTACCTGGAAACGTCCCGCTTGCTGATTACTATCGGGCATTGTAAAAATCAAAGGTTCAATTGCTGTACGAAAAGATGTGTAATGAAAATCTTTTATTACGCCTATAATTTTACCCTTCTTACCCCATAACTCTATTTCTTTATTAAGAGGATCTTTGAATCCCATAGATTTTACTGCAGCTTCATTAATCACGAATGCACCGGTTTTATCTGAGGGATACTGTTCGGAAAAAAATCTTCCCATACTCATCACGAATTTGTAAGTAGTCGCTAAATTTTCATCCGAATTAAGTATCCAAAAATGTACTTCTTCATTTGGCGGCTTTCCAATCCAATTGACGCTCGTTGTTCTGGTAAATGTACCGTTCATCGATTCGGAACGTGATATATTTATAACTTCCGCATTTTTCAGGAATTCATTTTTCAATGCAATATATTTACTGTTTGCTTCGCCCGTCATTTTGATACAAAGAAGGTTCTCTTTATCAAATCCCAGGTTGCTATTCCTTATAAACGATAGTTGGCTGATAACAACAATGGTGCATATGATCATAACTATAGATACAACAAATTGAAAAACGACAAGTCCTTTTCGTGTAAACAGATTTCCGGAGTTAAGTTTTAATTTTCCTTTTAATATTTGAATTGGTGAAAAAGAAGCAAGAAATAATGCAGGGTAACTCCCCGATATTAAACCTGTGGCGGCAATAACAAGCACTGAAAGACCAAGAAAAGATGGTTCGGAAAAACCAATTGCAAGCTTCTTTCCCGCTAAAAAATTAAACTCGGGTAAAAGAAGTTCAACAAACAGAATGGCTACTAAATATGCAATAAGAGAAAGGATAAAACTTTCTCCCAAAAACTGAAGTATTAATGTCTCTCTATTTGCCCCGACAGTTTTTTTAATTCCAACTTCTTTGGTTCGTTTTAATGATAGCGCGGTGGATAAATTCATATAGTTAATGCTCGCTATCAGAAGAATAATAAGTGCAATAGCCATGAATATTCGAACATACTTTATATCGCCGGTAGTATCCAGGAATTTTATATTGTTTCCATATAAATGAATTTTTGTAAGTGGTAATAGAGAATAATCCAAATATTGTGTGTTTTGATTTGGGAAATTCTTTACCTCGCACTGTTTAATTTTTGATGACAAATCCTGAAGATCATAGTTGCCTTTTAATTGAATGTAAGTATGAAAAGATTGATCATCCCAGTTGTCGAAGTTTATCCCTATTGTTTTAAACCAGCTTGCAGGCAGAATTACATTACATTGTAAATGCGATTGCGGCGGAATGTTCTTTATAATTCCGCTGACCTTCATCGCTGTTTTTCTGCCAATTGCCGAGACATCGAGTATTTTTCCTATGGCATTGACATTTCCAAAATATTTTTTTGCTATTTCTTCGGTGATTACAATTGAGTTCGGTTCTGACAATGCTGTAATGGAATTACCTTCCTTAAAATGGAATGGAAATAGCTCAAAGAAATTTCCATTCACCAGAATAACACTTTCTTCAAATACTTTATCACCAGATTGGACAAAAAAGCTAATAGCCTCAGGCAATTTCATAAAGCTTGTTGAATTTTTTATCTCCGGTAATTCTGTCTTTAGCGCAGGAGAAAGCATTTTTGAGGTCAATGCCATTACTTCGCTTTTATCACTACGCAAAACCAAATAGATATTATCGGCATTCTTAAAAAATTTATTATAGCTTAATTCATCTTGCACCCATAAAAGAATTAATATTGTGCATGCCATTCCGACTGCCAAGCCAAAAATATTTATGAATGAAAATATTTTTCGTCGAATTATATTTCTAAGTGCTATTTTAAAGTAATTTTTTAACAAAGTTTATCCCCTTCAATTATTCATATCTCAATGATTTAACAGGGTTTGCAATTGCCGCTTTTATCGTCTGAAAGCTTACTGTAAGAAACGCAATTAGCAAAGCTATTCCGCTGGGGAGAACAAACATCCACCAGCTTAGTTCAATTCTATAAGCAAAATCCTGCAGCCAAATTTTCACTATATACCATGCAACAGGAGTTGCTATAAGAATTGAAATTAAAATCAGGTACAGGAAATGCTTTGTGAGAAGAAAAACTAATCCGTTTGTATTAGCACCCAATACTTTCCTGATACCGATTTCCTTAGTTCTCTTCTCCGCAGTAAATGCAGCCAACCCAAATAAGCCGAGACAAGAAATTATTATAGACAGTCCGGCAAAGTATTTTGAAAGAGTTTCAACCCGTTTTTCTGCTGAATATTGAGCCTGGTAATCTTCATCGAGAAATTTAAAATCAAAAGTATAGCCGGGATTATACGATTTGTAAAATTGTTGAAGTTTACTAATTGTCTCCTTCTCTTTCCCAGGTTCAATTTTAACCATGAACTTTGTCGTTTGTTCAGGAGCAATTCTAAATAATAAAGGTTTTACTATTTCATGAAACGATTCGAAATTGAAATTTTTTGCAACACCGATAATCTCTTTATTTCCGCTCCAATGATATACGGTTTTGCCAATAGGATCTTTTAATCCCATTGCTTTGATCGCCGCCTCATTGAATATAATTTTAGAATTATCTGAACCGAATTCTTTCGAGAAAGTTCGTCCCTCTTTCATTTTGATCCCGAGAGTCTCGAGCATATCGTACCCAACTGGTACTTCTTCAAAATATATAACGTCTTTGGGATTTTTTCCTTCCCAGCCAACTCCGCCGGTGGAGCTCTGGCTTCCCACGATAGTGCTGCCTATATCCGATGCATTAACAACCCCGGGTATTTTTTTTACTTCTCCCAGAAAACTCTCCGGGTTTGCTGCAGCCGTTCCTTCTTTGTCAAGATAAATAATATTGTCTTTTTCATATCCTGGATTTTTTGTTTGTATAAATTCCACTTGCTTATAAACTACCAGCACCGAAATAATAAAAATAATTGAAAGCATAAATTGGAAAATCACTAATCCCTTTCTTGCTAACAATTCACCGAAAGTATTTTGGGTATTACCTTTTAATATTTTTATAGGATTAAAGCGCGAAAGATATAGCGCGGGATAACTGCCTGACAAAATTCCTGTAAACAAAGCAATGGCAGGAAAAAACAAAAGAATATTTGCATCGTTATAGAGAGTAAGGTTTTTTCCTGTTATCTCATTGAACTGCGGAAGGAAAAGCTCAACGAGTAAAGTAGCCGTTAACAATGAAAGAAAAGCCATAGCTGTTGATTCCCCCATATATTGAAGAATAAGACTTTTTCTTCCCGCCCCCAATGTTTTTTTTATTCCTACTTCTTTTAACCTGTTACCAACTCTTGCCGTATATAAGTTCATAAAATTGATGCAAGCGATCATTAAAATAAAAATTGCGATAACCGAAAATATTCTCACATATTCTATCCTGCCACCAGTCAGCATTCCGTTTTCATATTTTCCGTACAAATAGCCATCAGAATATTTTCTTACAAATAAAGTAACTATTGAATTTTCATCTTTACTTTTAATGAACCCTGCAATCTTTTTATCGAATTGCTCTATATCGGTTCCTTTTTTCAAAATTAAATATGTAGATGGAGCATAGTTATTCCAGCTTATTTCTCTTCCGATCTTGTTACTGAAGTCCATCCATGCCCGGATCGATAGAACAAAATCAAACTGCTTTGAAGAATTAGGAGGTGTTTCTTCAAAAACACCGGAAATTACAACAGGTTCATTAGTGCCTACCCACTGCCAATACAGGGTTTTGC
>CAZUOC010000106.1:6481-6781 GCA_964622335.1 uncultured Ignavibacteriaceae bacterium | reverse complement strand
CACATAAGCTTCTGCATAGCCATCTAACCTTGTCAACATATATAAATCCCAGCTTACATTTTCATTTCTAATATTCTCAGCAGTGGTCGTAACGCTTACCACGCCTGAACTGCTAATTGAAATCTCTTTTGATAATCGTACACCACTTATCGGGCTATCCGGTCCAACCATTTTTATTGATGTATCACTTCTACTAATAATTTCGTTACTGCCGTAAATTAGATACGGATCCGGTGGCCAATCAGCTTTTTCTTTATTCCTTTCCATTCAACTTCCATTGTTGGTGAATTTTTGTTATAT
>CAZUOC010000106.1:0-6471 GCA_964622335.1 uncultured Ignavibacteriaceae bacterium | reverse complement strand
ATCAGGAGGCCAATCTGCATTTTCCTGATTCCTTTCCATGTTCAAAGTCTGATGAGTCCACCACTCACTTTGTGGTCCAACCCATGTTATATGTCCATTAAAAGCAATAAAATCACTAAAGGCTGATATTTTATTAATGTGTTTTTGGGGATCGATCCACAAACTGGAATCTGATTTTAATATATTCTTAAAACCAGGTTTTCTTAGTATTACAATACGTCCACCAGCTTCTGTAAGTATTCCAACTTCAATATTTTTATTGCCAAGCATTATTATGTTTTTATCGTTCTGTGAATAAATCGTACAGAACAAAACTGCGAGCCAAAGAATCAAGAATTTGATATTTGTTCTGTAGGATATCATTTCATCTCTTTTAAAATCTTATCTGCTCCAAGTACGAGAAACATAAAATTAGTGGAACCGCCGCCGACTACATATTCTGTCTGTTGCCACATATACGGCCAAACTTTTAATTCAGGTAGATCGGGTCTAACAAGATTGGTACCTGAAATATCGCCACCCGGAATAAAAGACCAATCAGCCATGTTAAAACCATAAGCGACAGTTTGTGAATTTGCGCCAACGTTAGAAACAAACGAAGCAGTGTTTTCGCCCGGATGACATCCAATGATAAAGTTTAAAGCACTAAGCATTGGCTCAATAGAAAAAATATCCGGCCAACTTTTATGTAAGAAATAATGTTGGAATCCAAATCTTTGAATGCCCCAACCTGCTCCCCAAATTTCCGGATGATATGGAACTGCGAATGGATTTTCCTTACAGAGATTATCAATCCGATCTTTTACTTTTAGAATTTCTCTATTCACTGTAGTAACAAAATTTTCATCATTAATCATTGTCATAATCCTTCCAACCATCCAACCAACTTCATTTATATTTTTAACTATTTCCGGCAGCATATTTATTAACCCATCTTTATATTCTTTTTTGCCTGTAGTAAGTATTAACTCTACGAGCGCCTGAATTTTTCGGTTAGTAATATGCTCACCTTTAGCTGATTGGTATTTTCTCCATATTTTTTCAGCAGTATTTATGCATTCATCAGATAAACTATCGTTGTATCCTTTAAGTACACGTGATGCTGCTGCTAATCCTGTAACTCCATATATTTGCCAGCCCGGGTCATCTTCCGTAAAAACAATTCGGTCATCAAGATCTTTTACAAATTCTTTAGGTGTATGCCTGTTATTTTGTACATAAAAATATTTATCATATTTATTAGAGATGTGATCGTACCAGAAACCTTCATATTTCTTAGGAAGTTTTCCTGTGTAAACTTTGTTATCTGTCATTTCCCCAGCTTCACCAAGGAGCGTATATTGCCTTAAAGTCGGACAGATAATACCGCGATAAAATTGCCCTATATTATTATACCCGCCAAGTACAGTTAGCACCCCATGTTCAATCTGTTGAAGAACATCGGGTTTACCGTCGGGATGATGAATTTCAACAATTTCTTCATCTTCATTTATGAGTGCCTGATCATAATCCTTTAGATTAAATTCCTCATAAGCATAAGCCAATGTTAGAATCGTTCCGATTTGCGATTCAAACCTTAAGTCGTAATCCCCTGCATCGTGCCACCCTCCTTTATCTAATCCTTTCACATGCTGCAACGGTTTAAAACCTGGAAGGATTTTCTTTTGTGCATAAACATCAAAATGATTAATATTTTCAGGCGCTATTAAAGCATCATCAAGATGGCAGTCGTCATGCCATACCCGATACTTTTCAAAAACTTTTACATGACACATTTGGGCAGGAAGAAAATAATCAATTGCCGGCTGCCAAACTCCCGTTTTAAAGACATCATTTCCAATTTTAAATGGATCAGAAATCTTTTCACCATATTGAACAATATACATTCCCGGTTCTTCGACTGAAGTGAAATCAGCTTTCAAATACCTGTATCTCAAAAAATTTCCTGCATCAACAGGTTGAACAGATAATACAGTTTCAAATCCGCCTTCTGAAATTATTTTATTTATTTTAACTTCATTGCTAGAAGTGTCTCTTTTATCTAATTCTAAAACTGCTACCTTGGTTTGTTTTGGATAATACCCCACTTCCGAAGTGTGAATTACAGGGCTATACATCCAGCTCTTAACAACATTTGGTTTAACGATCCATTCAATAGCATTAGCAGTTGCGCCACCA
This sequence comes from uncultured Ignavibacteriaceae bacterium, assembly GCA_964622335.1. Taxonomy (GTDB): domain Bacteria; phylum Bacteroidota; class Ignavibacteria; order Ignavibacteriales; family Ignavibacteriaceae; genus RBG-16-34-14. The sequence continues at coordinate 4,293 of CAZUOC010000106.1, read as the reverse complement.
AGAACCAGGGATCTTACAATGAACCAACCGTTGTTGTGTATTACCCTACCATCAAGAAGTTGCAGCATTCCGTCTTTACTTGTAATAGTAATTGTCCGGTATTTATCCTCCGGTGCAACTACCAGAGTTTTCCCTTCAGCCATTGGAGTTGCTTCTATCTCGCCGTCAGCTTCCTGCTCAACAGGAGTGTTGGCATATCTAGGAAATATTCCAGATTGATCATCAATTAAATAAGTTTTACCAAATAAATCTCCCGGATATAATTCCAGGTTAAACCCAACTTTCCCAACCCATTCCTGAGGCAGCGGTTTGTCCAGATCAACAATTATATGAAACATATCACTATCTGCGATAACTCTTAAATTATAGGTTAATTCAAAATCAGGATATATTATTGGTTGATCTTCCGTAAGCTCTCTGGTGGAATCGGGAAATTTTAATGTTACTTTAATTTCTTCTTTGTCTTTTAATATTTCTTTTTTTAACAAAAACGGGAAAGGTTGCCATTGTCCTGGTGTTCGAGCTAGCGTAAGATCGCCATCCGCCGCAACCCGGGTTCCATGTTGAATAATAGTTATTCCTCCCTGGTGCCCTTCAGGATAAATATCGTTATGAACCATAACAGTAAGTCCGGGAGTTTCAAAATAACCGTCATTATTAATTTTTAATTCCTGGCTTCTTAAAGTTCCACAAGCAATTATCATAAATAGAAAAGAAAAGATGGAAGGCGGAATTATTTTAATCATATTAAAAATCTCCAAAGAAATTTATTTGATGTTAAAATGCAGTTTAGCTCTAAGTGAATCGTTATTATTTTCCATTGCAAAAAATGATGCGTTAATTGGTCCGAGCGGACGCAGTACTATTCCCTTTGTTCTGCCGTCAATCATCCGCTGAAGAACAGGCTGCGATATTGTAATCAGGTTTTTACTTCCCTTTTCATCTTTTACATTAATATCTATTATCATTTGGGTGTTTATGACATTTGTTAAGGCTTCATCATTGCATAAAGAATTCAATGTAACAGATTCCTGATTCCATTCGGGATCACCGCCAAGTATTTCAGTTACTCTAACCATTCCAAAATCTTTTCTATTGCCCTGCGCTCGTTCTGCTGAATAAGTCGAAAGTTCAAGCAGCCCGGAACCATTAACTTTTTTACCCCTAAACTTTTTTAGATCCCATCGCATAATGGCATACTGTGAACTGTTAACAGTAATCAAACACACTTTCCCGGATTTATCGTTCACATGCCATTCATTAAATTTTTCATCGGGATATTTTAGATCAATCATTGCATCCTGTAAAACGGGGATGTGATATTTTAAAGTTTTAACAGGTGGCATCGGAGGACGATATGGAATTGGATTTCCTAAATCCGAACCGATAGAATCAGTTTTTACTATATCAGCCTTATAGTAATCGATATCAACACGGTATTTTTCGAAACCCCAATCCATTAGTGCAAGCTGAGCAAATATATGATCACCTTGAGGAACAAGAAAATGCGGAATGGTTAAACTTATCTTATGCCAATTAGTTGTATCAGGGATATCGTATTCCATTAAATTGGAGTGATAGTCGGTTGTGCTTTCCGTGTTTAAGCTGAGATTAATACGACGGGGTGCATGACTGCAGCGGATTCGTGCTTCAACTCTAACAGCATAATTAGGTTGCTTTAATAGATCTAAATTAAAGTCTTTCGAAATGCAGTGTATAATATATGCCCACCAGATACCAAGTCTATCAGTTGTAGCATCAACATAAATTGAAGCATAATCACCTTCTTGCTTAAAATCCATAGTTGCGGTCCCATCTCCGGCAACAAATCCCCATCCGTCCATCCCTGTTGTATCGTACTGCATTGATTTATCAAAGTTATCAATAAATTGTGCAGAAGAATTACCAACTATCGAAAGACAAATAATTATAAAAAGAATTAACCTGCCGTGCACAAATCCGTTAGAAGTCATAAAACATCCAGTTCACTTAACAGTTTTATCCAAAGGCATTTTTAAACTTTCATAAAGCTCTTTTCGTCCGGCTTTATCATCTGTTAATATTTCTCTCGCGTATTTTGCAACTTGTTTAGCAACCGAACGTGGCACCACAATAACTCCATCGCCATCAGCTACGACAACATCACCGGGACAAACAAGAACTCCACCTATCACAATAGGACGATTAACAGATTCCAATTCATTCCTTCCAGGTCTTATTCCTCTTCCTTTCTTTCTTAAATAGAGTGGAACCTTCTCAATAGCAATTTCATCAGTATCCCGAGAACAGCCGTCAGTAACAACCCCAACAACTCCAGCTTTATACCATGCCAAAATATTGTATGAGCCAATTGAACCAATATCCTTTTCTTCAACATCATCGATTACAACAACCGATCCCTGTTTAAGCACATCAGTGAATACTTCACTTGAGAATTTATCATAAAAATTTCCTTCCCATTCGTGGAAATTTTCATCCTGCTTTGGTCTGTCAATTTTTTGTGTGGGAACATAACGTACTGTAACAGCGATACCCCTGAATTGATGTGATAAATTTTCCAGGTCAATCCAATCGGGATGAATAGCGGGATCAACCAAACCTGTTCCGACAAGTCCTACCATATCCATGCCGTCAGAAACATCTGCAACACGAAGTCCTTTGTATAGTTCCAATATCTCCGCATCTTCTTCAGGCGAATATGTTTTTGTTTCAATAAAGTTTTTTCCCTTGACAAGTTCTGTCTTATCTGCATCCTGCGAAAAAATAAATGATCCCGGAAGAATCGAGAAACACAAAAAGAAAAAAAATAGATTTTTCATAATCTGTTTCCTCATTTGTTATAAGATTATTATTTCCTTGTTATTTGTTTAGACTACGGATTAAGCCCATTATAAAGTGTATTAAGAAGGCGGGATTGATAATCCGCTGTATATTCCCAGAACATTGCCCCTTTCAATTTATGCTCATTTATATATTTGCATTTTGCTTGCAGCGATTCTTCATCATCGTAGGTAATAAATATTTTTTCATCTTTATTAAATAAGTATGGGGCATAAGAAGTCGAATCCCAATAACGAACAAATCCACTTTTATTTACAAAATTCTGTTCAATGTTTTTGAATGATCCTCGAATATGTTTATTTGTTTCACCACCCGGTTCATAAAGTCCATGAAACTCGGAAGAAGTTACTTGCCAGATGTGTCCATAAAATGCAACTCCAAGAACTATTTTTCCCGGAGGAACACCAAGCTTAATATATTTTCGTATCATTTCATCCGATGAACTATGATATGGATCTCTTGGGTTGGTATAAAGTGGAGTATGATGTCCGGCTATCGAATCAGAACCAGGTATACAAAAATCATAAGTCATAACATTTAAGAAGTCCATGTACTTTTGAACTTTACCCAGTTCCGTGTTTGCGAGGTAATCATCAAACGAACTTGTTGCAGCAGTTAAACAATAATGCTTTCCATCTTTTTTCCCTATTTCATCAAGTGCGTTTCGTAATTCTTTAGCAAGGCTTGTGAAATTTTCTTTATCCTCAGGTCGGTGTACATTTCCATACCCGATCAGGTTAGGGAATTCCCAATCTATATCGATACCATCCAGATTATTTGCTTTAATAAATTCTATAGCACTTTTAATAAATTTTGAGCGACTTTCTTTTGTGAGGCTCATATCTGAAAAACCACCGGACCATGTCCATCCTCCAACAGATATTAGTATCTTAAGATTTGGATTTCTTTCTTTAGCCAGATTCAGGGTTTTAAAATTCTCTAAGTCATTTTTAAAACCTTGTGCAATCTTACCGTCTTTTATATTTGCGAATGCATAATTAATATGAGTTAGCTTCTCTGCCGCTATATCATTTCCATTAAGCAGACTGTCTCTCATAAACAGGTACCCAATAATATATTTTTCGGATTTCTGTTTTGTAGAATTAGAGTCGGAGCAAGAAATGATTACAATGCTAAAAATTGAAACAACAAAAATTCGCCACATAATATCTCCAAATTTTTTTACCGTAAAAACAAGTTTATTTTTCATTCACTGGCTGATACAGCCATTAAAAACCACGCATCGTGCGGAAGCCATTGTTCTGTCCATCGCCAATCATAATCTTTGCCGGTTACAGAATAGGAAACATTATAATCTATATCATGTTCATTGTTCAAACCTGCTGTTATACCGTTGGAAATGCCTCCGGGCATGCTTGTATATTGCCAAGTCCCGAAAAACATATATTCAGGATTATTTCGTCCTTTACCGTAGAGCATACAAACATCGAA
>CAZUOC010000105.1:0-6790 GCA_964622335.1 uncultured Ignavibacteriaceae bacterium | reverse complement strand
CCCTTAACTATTTTTACTTTGTAATTTCCTTCTTCATACTTACGCCATCTTTCAATTTCTGTTTCTGATGCTTCTTCTAAAACTTTTGTATAACTGACCTGCAAAAAATTACCAAGAGGTATAACATATCCAAGCTGTAATCCGTTAGTTGCAAAGAGATTATTATAATTGTTTTCATCTTTAAGGTCTGTCATTGCATCAATCGAGTTGAACAAGCCTCCAAAGAAACCGAGAATGTGAAAATTTGCTTCCACAAAATTTGTTTCGAGCGGACCTGTATAAGGAGTTCCGCTTCCAATTGAGATTCCTATGTCTTTCCTGATTGCGAATCCAAATCTTTCCCCGCCGAATATCTGGAAGAAAGGATTAATGTATTGCAAAGTTGATGAAATCTGCAAGGCGGTTGGAGGAGCAAAGATTTTTCCAAAACGCATTCTTTCTACTACTCGTGTGAAGACGCTTCCCATATTAATAGTTTCCTGCAGATTTATTTTGAAGGGGAAGGTTATAATTTTGGCTCTTGTTTCCTGTGTAAAAGCAAGAAACGGGTAAAGTGTCCCTTTTATTGAAACCGTTTGATTGTTTGCATCCCGGAGATCAACAATAATTTCTGCTTTTGGATCCGGCGGATCGATGAAAACCTCTTCCTGTATTTTGATGAAAAGGCTGTCGTCCAGAGGTTCCATCTGATAGTATAATATTTTTTCCTCTTCATCCTGAGCCCAAATTGGGATCACATAAAAAATCATTAAAGCAAATATTAAAAACAAAAAATAAATCGGTTTCATCAAAAGGACCTGTTAATACAATATGAACAAAAATTGAAAATCATTTAAAGTGATGTACCCACTTTTAATCTTAAATTAGCAAATATAGAAATAACACCGAAGCTTCCATCCTCTGTTGTTGAGAAAGTTACCGAGGGACCTAATGCAAATGCGCTGAAAGCCCAGCTTTGTGCAATTTTCTGAACTAAAAAATCTATAACGCACTGAGGTTGTCTTACATCGCTATGAGGCATTATATCAATTCTTAAATCAAAAGTGCTTCCTGCAAAAGAAAGCTCTCTTCCTGTTATTCCAATATGCCATTCATTTATATATTGCCCCACATAAAACTTAGCCCGTGTCGAACCCATAATACTTACCGGGTACCTAAACTCCCAGTTGAAACTGGAACCTCTGAAAATTTTAGCTTTGTATTTATCGGTATCAAATTTTACAAAAGACAAGCTATCTGCTTCTGAAAGATCCTCTACAATTTTCATGTAACTAACCTGAAAGAAATTACCAAGAGGGATAGTATAGCCAATTTGAAAGCCGCTTGTTGTGTAAAGATTATTGTGATTATTATCCTGCTTAATATCTGTGAGTTCAGAAATTTTTGTAAAAAGTCCGCCAAATATCCCAAGTAAATGTATGTTAAGCTCTAAAAAATTTGTTTCGAGAGGTCCGGAATAAGGTGTCCCGGATCCGAGGGAAATACCAAAATCATCTTTTATCGGCAATCCAAATCTTTCACCTCCGAACAATTGAAGAAAAGGATTAATGTATCCTTTAGTTGAGGAAATCTGGAGAGCAGTTGGGGGAGATAAGAATTTGTTGACTCTCATCTTTTCAAATACTCTCGTAAATACACTCCCATAATTAATATTTTCTTCAAGGTTAAGCTTAAACGGATAAGTAATAATATGAGCACGTGTTTCCGGGATTAATGCAAGAAGAGGATAAAGCACCCCTTTAATTGATGCTGTTTGATTATTAGGGTCTCTTAAGTCAATTATAATTTCTGCCTTTGGATCAGGGGGATCTATGAATAATTCTTCCTGTATTTTTATGAATAGGCTGTCATCAAATGGTTCCATCTGGAAATACTTAATTTTTTCTTCATCGTCCTGCGCCATTAATTTGCATAAGGGTAATGTGACAGCGATAAAGAAAATTAAAAAGAGTAAGTTAGTTTTCATATTTCAGATGGATGGTTATTTGGAAAAGTCGGTAAAGATGAAAGAATCTCCAACCTGAACACGGTCTTTCGATCTTTTATCAACAACAGTGAAGAAAAAATTTGCTTTATATCTTCCTTCCTGATCTCTAATATCTCCGTGCCTGTTAAGCCAGTCATCAAACCTGTTTTCATTAGGAGCAAGATTCAGCGAAACATTATAAACAAGATTCCCCTTATTATTCTTTATTGGTCCTGTTACTGATATTGGTCCTGTGTATGTTACCTTTAGCTGATCCGGTCTTTCGTCAGCTATTGTTACCGTAAATACGGTAATTCTTTGAAGGTCTTTCACATAAATATCTGAGCCGTTCATTTTTGTTGTGACTTTTTCAATTTTAATATTGGGGGGTCTGTTAGGAATAACTTTAATTTTTTCTTCCTGAGTTCCAAATCTTGCAATCACTTCGGTTTGATCTGTTAAATCAAAAATTTTTTCTTCTCCCGCCGGGATAACAGCAAGAGGTTTGTTCCTATTTTTAGGATCGAAAATATACGTTGGAACATTTCCTGTATTTTTTGCCTTATTCCATGTGTATTGAATAAATGTTTGTGTAACTGAAATAGGAAGCTGCATTAAGCTTTGCTCTTCAATTTTTTCTGGTTTTTCTTCGGACGGTATCTCTTTTACTTTTTCAGACAATGTCTGAACTTTTTTATTTAAAGAAGCCAGCCTTTGCTTTAGCTTTTCATTTTCAACTTTAACATTAGGATCAATATTTATTGAGAATTTTACATTTTGCTCATAAAGAGAGTCAAGCAGCACAACAAGAGAATCTCTTACAGATTTTGACACAGCCTGATTTTTAGAAACCACCCTGTTCAAATCGAGATCGGCGCCCTTTAAAGCGAGCACAGTAATTACAAAAATGTAAAGCACTTGGTAGATTATAAACTTACTATCTCTTTCTTTCTTTACCATTTCTTTGATTATTTTTTTGTAACTATTGATTCCAGGTGTTTGAGTCCAGTGATCGTTTTTTCATCACTGAGTGAATTTGAAGCCTGCACAATTGAATTCGCAAGTTCTTTTAACTGTTGAATCTTTTCCTGGCTGATGTGTTGTGTTGTATTAATCTTGTCTAAAATTGTGCCTATAACGTGGAAATTATCCTGTATCAATTCGCTGAGCTGCAAAGTTTGTTCTAACACAGTTTTATAGTTTTCAAAATCTTTAAGAGTAATTTCTGCGCCTCTTGCTGCGGAACCGGATCCGCTTCCTAATTGTTTTAAAAGATTTTTTGAGTTCTCTATTTGAATTCTTGAAAAGTATCTTTCTTTTATGTCTTTTACATGATTAACGATGTTCTGAAATTCGATGCCAAGTTGATCAAGAACAGGTTCAAACAATTTTCCAAGCGCAAGAACTATTAATGCTTTAACTTCAAAAGGAACAGACAGTCCGAGGAAAACTTCTTCTCCAAGCTTAATACTTATAAGTAGTATTGCAGCTCCAATGAGTGGTAACGCAGTAGAAATGCTATCAATTACACTTGTATATGAGGAGATGATTCGGTCTATTGTTTCGGAAGCAGGTGTTCTTATTATTTCTAATTTTAATTTATTATAAGCCAGGTAAGAAAGAAAGACAAAAAGTGCATAGATAACTACCGGGAGCCACCAAAAACTATAGGGAACTATTGCACTTTCTCCAGGATTCCATGCAGGAAATAAACTTTGAGCAATCTGAACTGTAACATCTCCAAGTAAAGGAACATTTGAAAGATCAAGAAAGAAAGAAAAAATAAGTGCAACGAGAGATATAATTGCCGGCTTGATTATTAATGAAAACCGGACATCATTTAAAGCAGTTTCTGTATAACGTTCAAGCTCTTCTTCTAATCCGTCCTTTGAGTAAATATCAGGATACTTTGGATTGCTAAGTTCAGTCTCTTCTTTTGTTTGTCCTGTCTTTAACATTAAATACCTTTCAATTTAATATTCTAAAGGAAATTTGAAGGTTATAAAAACAAATAAAAAATCAACTATCATACCAGTATTGCTCCCACCAACCTGTCAATTAGAAAACATCGATGAACTCCTGCCTTCGGCGAGAATCTTATAAAACCATCCTTACATCAGGAATACTAAAAATATTAAAAAAAGAATTCACCTGAAAGGACACTATTTTAGTTGATATTCATCAAGTCTAAAATCTTTAAGTAATAGAATATTTTCCAGTTATAGGGGTAAATATTGCTTAAAAATTTTGCACTGGGAACTAGTACTTTGTATTAATATTTGTCGCAAGATTTAACTATCTTTATTACGCATCCCGGTAAAGCTAAAGTGAGAGTACAATAAATTTTCATTTAAGCGTCTTTATAAAATTAATTTGATGTTGTTAAAAATTCGTGATGAATTTCTAAATCATCTTAGAGATAATTTATAAGGGATTTGAGAGTATTTTTTTGAAAAAGTTAATTAAGAATATGAGCGACGAAAAATTAAGAGGAAGAGGAGCGAATTTAAATCCGAAGAATAGGTTTGAAAAATTATCTGTTGAGGATTTTACTTTTGATGACTGGCAGGATTTTGAAGAACTTGATAATAATAATCTTCCTACTGAATATTACATTGATGAATCAAAAATTGTTATTGCAAAGAACGACAGCTATGATGTAGGATTTGATTATTCTTTTAATCCTTATCGCGGATGTGAACACGGATGTATTTATTGCTATGCTAGACCAACTCATGAATATCTCGGATTTTCGTCTGGAGTTGATTTTGAAACAAAGATTATGATGAAGCCGAATGCGGCATTTTTACTTGAAGAAGAATTTAAAAAGAAAAGTTATAAACCGGATATAATAATTTTTTCGGGAAATACTGATTGTTATCAAGCCCTGGAAAAGAAAATGAAGATAACCAGAGAAGCACTAAAAGTTTGCTTAAAATATGGAAACCCTGTCGGGGTGATTACAAAGAATGCGCTTATCCAGAGAGATGTAGATTTACTTAATGATATGGCTGCACTTGGAATTGTCTCGGTTACAATTTCAGTTACAACTTTGGATAAAAACCTTGCAAGAAAAATGGAACCAAGAACATCGACTCCTGAAATGAGATTAAAAACAATTGAAGTTATGGCAGAAAATAATATTCCTGTAAGTGTAAATACTGCACCAATAATTCCGGGACTAAATGACAAAGAAATTCCTAATATACTTAAGGAATCTTCAAAAAGAGGTGCTGAATCCGCAGGGTACTTAATGTTACGACTTCCTTATGCAGTAAAGGATCTTTTTGTAGAGTGGATACAAAGAGAATTTCCGGAAAGGGCGTCAAAAGTAATTAACAGCATAAGATCGGTAAGAAATGGAAAGCTTAATTCTTATGAATTTGGAAAAAGATTCAAAGGAGAGGGTGAGCTTGCCGATACAGTTAGAAATCTTTTTCAGATTAGCTGTAGGAAATATGGATTGAACAGGAGACATTTTAATTTTACAACGGAACACTTTAAATCGAGTTTTCCTAAACAATTGCAGCTATTTGAATAAGTAGTTTTTAAGACCAAAAAGATTTGTATTTTTGAAACCAATCATAAATTAAAACATCAAACTATACAATTATTATGGCACAAAAGAAAAATAATAAGGCAAGACAAATTGGAAAGAAACCGCCTGAAAAAAAGCATCTTATTGATCCGAGATATAAGAATGCCTTCTGGACGACAATAATTATTATCATCCTGGTAATATTTTTTATAGTAAATAATACCAGGAAAGAACCCGAAAGAGGACCTTATCCTCCGGGATATAGTCCTCAAAGCACCGAGCTACCAAAATAATTGTAATAAAAAATCATTCTTAAAATAAAGTGAAAGTTATGAATGTGAATAAATATTTCTTTTTTGTTCTATCTATGTTTTTAAGCTTTAGCGCTTTTAGTTGCAGTAAGGACAAAGCTAAACAATCTCCCGCACAAAATGATCAAATGCAGGAACAGGTTAGTACAAGCAATAACAATAAAACTAAAGCTCCCGACTTTACTTTAACCAGTACAGGCGGGAAAAAAATTAATCTTTCCGATTATAAAGGAAAAATAGTTATTATTGATTTTTGGGCAACCTGGTGTGGACCTTGCAGAAGAGGTGTTCCGGATCTCGTTGATATTCAAAAAGAATTTAAAAATAAAGTTGTAGTTATAGGAATTTCTCTTGATGATCAGCGTACGATGAACGATATACCGCCCTTTATGAAACAGTACGGAATTAATTATCCTATTGTCTATGGTACAAACAAAGTTGTGATGGATTATGGAAACATCCAGGCAATCCCAACATCTTTTGTAATTGATAAAAAAGGATTTATTGTTGATCAGAATGTAGGTTTGGTGCCGAAAGCAAAATTTGTGGATAAAATTAATAGTTTGATTAAAGAATCTTGATTTATTTTCTGAAAAGATAAATTATCAGGCTGATTACCAAACTAAGTATAAGTGAAGTGACGATAGGGAAATAAAAGGTAAAGTTTTTTTTCTTGATATAAATATCTCCCGGCAGTCTGCCGAGAAGAGGAATTTTATCGCCGAAGAAAAAAAGCAAACCTAATATCAGGATGAAAATTCCACCAAAGATTAATAATTTTCCTATTTGTTGAAATTCAGACATAAGTGGATTAGTCTTTACTGTGTCAATCCGTTGAACACCTACGGTGTTCTAAGTTTTTTTGAGGACCATTTTATTACAAATATTTATCTCCTACGGGGATACTCTGAGAATTGTATAGGAACTAAATTCATATAAAAAATCTTTATTCCCTATAAAGAACATCTTCAAGAA
>CAZUOC010000104.1:0-6791 GCA_964622335.1 uncultured Ignavibacteriaceae bacterium | reverse complement strand
CAATGCAAGCAGGGGGATTTCAACGCTTCAAAGCAACGAGCCGGCGAGCCCGACTATCTTTGAAAGCAACGATATTTTCAACAGAATCCCGGTGATCGGGCGGGTTGCGGCAGGTACTCCAATCTTAGCAGAAGAAAATATTGAAGGCTCGCTCGTGATAGATTCAGCGCTTGCCAGCAAAAGCGGCGATGCTTTTGCACTTAAGGTAAAAGGTGATAGCATGATCAAAGCCGGAATATTCGATGGAGACTTTGTAATTGTTGAGCCGCACAAGGAGGCTAAGACAGGTGATATTGTTGTTGCACTTATTGATGATGAAGCGACTGTTAAAACTTTCGAGCGGAAGAACGATAAGGTTAGATTATTACCTGAAAATGATAATTATAACCCTATTGATGTGACCGACAAAGAGAACTTTTCTCTTGTTGGCAGAGTCAAAGGTATTGTAAGGTATTTTAATTAAGGAGTTATTATGAAAACGGACATTTTTTCAAATGCCATTATGCGAAGAAATAAAATCAGGTTTCTTTATGGCTTATCCGAAGTTGTTCTCGAACCTTACTATATAACAATTGAAAAAACGGGAAGAAAAGTTATTTATGGCAGACCTTTTAATTCAAGCGAAGTAAGAAAGTTTGAGTTTAACAGGATAGCCAATATACGCGTGTTGAACGGTTCAAGGTTTTCTCCGCTTATTCGCGTCAGCGGTTATGTAAATTAAAGCGAGGTATGAGATGTTAGATTTAGTAAAAAGAAAAAACGTAGATTTATTAGTCGACCAGTTGTGGAGATATGGTTACTTAACTTTAAAAAGAAAATATGGAACTTACCTGCCTGCACCGGAAAAAGTCGGCGGGTTTGATGTTGATATTATTTCACGTCAAAAGAAAGATTATGCAATCGGTGTTTCATTATCTGTTGATGAAATAAATAATCCTAAGCTCCTTGAGAAAATATCTTTTCTCGCAACAAGGCATACAAAGTTCACAAACAATAATGTTATACTTTTCCTTGGCGTACCTTCGAATCATCTAAAAAAGGTAAAAGCGCTTGCTGAAGTTCTCGGGGATGATATAAAAAAGAATATTAGATTTGTTTCTATTCCTGAAACCGGAATTCCTTCCCCCACAGAGAAAAGAAGAAAGAAGGACACAAGCAAGTCTCTATTCGCATAAATTCCCTCAAATATTTTTACCTTTATTCAACTTCGGTTCATTTATAATTTTCGCAATCGAGAAAAGCCTTTTAATAAGGCTTTTCTTGACATTATTTACTCTTAAGGTTAATTTTACTCGATTAATCAACACGGGAAAGAATTTGCGCAAGACCGAATCGCAATCCGATGAGAAATTACAGAATGAGTTAAAGAACTCAGGCGAAATACCAAAACATATTGCCATTATTATGGATGGCAACGGCAGGTGGGCAAGAAGGCGAGGACTTCCGCGCGTTGCAGGGCACAAAAGAGGAGTTGAAACAGTCAGAGATATTGTTGAAGCATGTGCCCAACTCGGTGTAAAATTCCTGACACTTTACACTTTCTCAACCGAGAACTGGAAGAGACCAAAGGATGAAGTATCTACATTAATGAGATTACTTCTGAAAAGTTTGAAAGACAGAACAGACGAATTAGATGAAAACAATATTAAGCTTACTACCATTGGAGACACGAAAGCATTTCCTACGGTTGTTCAGAAAAGACTTTATGACGATATAGAGCGGACAAAGAATAATAAAAGAATGACTCTTAATCTTGCGTTGAGTTACAGCGGAAGATGGGAACTTCTTGAAGCTATAAAGAGTATAGGACGCCTGGTTCAGGAAGGTAAATTAAATCCTGATGAAATTACGGAACAGCATGTTTCCGATTTTTTAACAACTAAAAATATTCCCGATCCCGATCTGTTAATAAGAACCAGCGGCGAGTTCAGAGTGAGTAATTTTTTATTATGGCAAATAGCTTACACAGAGTTTTTTATAACGGATGTTTATTGGCCGGATTTTTCAAGAAAACATCTTTACGATGCCATCAAAGATTTTCAACGGAGGGAAAGAAGGTTTGGTAAAATCAGTGAACAAATTAAAAAGAATGGTAAAGGTATAAAGAATGTTTCCGACCTTCCCAAAGAAATTGCTTAAAATATTTCTCCTTTTTGTTTTCCTGTTTTTCATTTCAACTGTGTATCCACAAGTTAAAAGCTATAAAGTTCTGGGAATTACTGTTGAAGGAAATAAATCTGCCGACGCAGCTACAATAATTTCCAGCAGTGGAATTAAAGAGGGAGATGAAATCCAGGTACCCGGTGACAAAACACTGAATGCCATTCATAATTTATGGTCTTTAAATATTTTTTCGGATGTACAGATTCTTATTGAAAAGCATGTAGGCGATGGAATTTTTCTTTTAATAAAAGTTAAAGAATATCCGAGAATTGAGAAAACTGTTATTGAAGGGAACGATGAAATTGATACGGATGATATTGAAGCTAAAATAAATTTTACGAGAGGCACGATATTAAAACCGCAGGAGGTTGCGAATCTAAAGCAAAAAATCCTGAAGCTTTATGAGGAGGATGGATATCTCAATGCTAAAGTTACAGACAAGTATTATGACTTTTACAGAGCGGATACTACTGAAGATGGAATTGAAGTAACATGGAGAAATGAAAAAGATTTATCCGACGAATATACTTTTCTGTATGAAACGAGCGATATAATTTATAGAAATCTTATAAATAGAATTAAAGACAGAGTTTTGCTGAAACTTATAATTGAGGAAAATGACGAAGTAGTTGTAAGAGAAATCAAGTTTGAAGGCAACAAAGTTTTTGATGATGGTGATTTAAGAGGTGAGATGGATGAGATCTCGGAAGCCCATTGGTGGAAATTTTGGAGCAGTTCAAATTTCAAACGTGAAGGATTTGAAAAAGATGAAGAAACGATTAAAAATTTCTATCTTAAAAATGGATACCGTGACGCTGAAATATTATCGGATTCCCTTATCTATTCTAATGATAAAAAAGATCTTGAGGTTTTAATAAGAGTTTATGAAGGACCTCAATATAAAGTTAGAAATATTACATGGGAAGGAAATACAATTTATCCCGATGTGGTGTTAAACCGTGCTCTTGATTTTTCAAAAGGAGATATTTTTGATTATGAAAAGTTTCAGAGAAATCTGCATGGCAATGAAGCACAAACAGATGTGAATTCTCTTTACCAGGATAACGGGTATTTAACATTTAATGCAAATGCTACTGAGAAAAAGGTAGATACTGATTCGATAGACCTGGATATAAGACTTGAGGAAAGAAACCAGTTCAGGATTGGAAAAGTTAATATCACGGGCAATACAAAAACAAAAGATAAAGTAATACGCCGTGAACTTTACACTGTACCGGGAGATTATTTTAACCGCGGACTTTTATTAAGAAGTATTCAACAGCTGGCTAACCTGCAATATTTTAATGTTGAAAAATTATACGGACAACAGGGATTGAATTACTCTCTTCCGAATGACAGCACTGTGGATATTTCATTTAATGTTGAAGAAAAATCAAGTGATTATTTAAATGCATCCGTAGGTTATAGTGGAGCCTTTGGTTTCAGCGGTGCTGTCGGTGTAACACTTACTAACTTTTCTATTGCTGAACCTTTCTCCCTCGGAGGTGGACAAATTCTTAGTTTTAACTGGCAGTTTGGAGTAGGAAGTCTTTATAGAACATTCACTATTGGCTTTACCGAACCATGGCTTTTTGATACTCCAACCCTTGTTGGATTTGAAGTTTTTGACACAAGACAACAGTATATTTACGATTTGCGACAATCCGGCGGAACTGTTAGGGCGGGTCGAAGGTTAAAATGGCCCGATGATTTCTTTTATTTACAGGGCTTTTTTAAGTACCAGTATAACAATGTTATTGAAGGACAGGGTTTTTACGAGGAAGGAAAGTTCAACCAGTTTACATTGGGAGCTACTATAAGCAGAAAAAATATAGATAATCCTATTTTCCCGTCACAGGGCTCAAATTATACCTTTGATGCAGAAATGTCTGGAGGACCAATCTTGCCCGGTGAGGTTAGTTACTATAAATTGACTTTCAAAGCCGAATGGTATAAAAGGTTATTTAATACCAGCAGGGTAACTTTATATACTGTTGCAGATATGGGATATCTTGATGAATTTGAAAAAAATACTCCTATAAATCCTTTTGAATATTTCTTTATGGGAGGCAACGGTTTAATTATCGCGACAACCCCGTTAAGAGGATATGATGACAGGACGGTAGGTCCGCGTGACACACAGGGAAATGTAATTGGAGGCAGAGTAATGGCTCGTTATACAGCCGAGCTTCGCTTTGCACTTACGCTTGATCCTATACCGATTTATCTTCTTACATTTGCCGAAGCAGGAAATGTTTTTGAAAGTTTAAAGAAAACAGATATTTTCAACCTTAGAAGATCTGTTGGTGTTGGCGCGAGGATTCTTATTAATCCGCTGGGATTAATTGGATTTGATCTTGGTTACGGATTTGATAGAAAATTAACTAACAATCAGGATCCTTCCTGGCTGTTTCATTTTCAGTTTGGAAAAGGCTTTTAATTCATAAACAAAAATAAAGGAAAATATTGTGAGGAAATTTCTTTTTTTAATAGTAATAACAGTTGCATCGACTACTTTATTTGCACAGTCTCCACAAAAATTGGGATATGTGGATTCGCAGGTAATTCTTTCACAATTCTCTCAGGCTATTAAAGCGCAGGGAGATCTGGATGCTATTACGAATAAATGGAGTGGGCAGGTTGACAGTATGACTGTTGCATACCAGCAGGCTCTTGCTGATTATCAGAAGCAGGCTAACACAATGCCTGATGATAAAAAGCTTGAAATGCAGAAAACCCTGGTTGCTCAGCAACAAAATGTTATTGATTTTAGAACTAAAAAATTCGGACAAAATGGTGAGATATATCAGAAGCAGGAGGAAATTTTTACTCCTGTAAAGAAAAAGATTTATGATGCAATTGAAGAAGTTGCAAAAAAGGAAGGTATGCAGTTTGTATTTGATAAAAGCGGAGATATTGTTCTGCTGTATGCCGATGCGGCTTATGATATAACTTACCAGGTATTAGACAGATTGAAAAGAGGAAACTGAGAATAATTATTTTCTACTCTTTTTAGTTATTTGTTAAACGGAGTATTTATGAAGAAAATAATTTTTATTCTTTTAGCAGTAATGATTCTGCCCGCATTTTCTTTTGCGCAGCTTAAGGTCGGGTATGTTGATTCTGATACGATTATGGACAAGCTGCCTGACGCTCAGGATGCAAGGCAAAAGCTTGATGCACAAATAAAAGAATGGCAGGCTGAACTCAAAAAACTAGAAGATAACTGGAAACAGAAATACGATGATTATCAAAAAAGAAAATTGATAATGACTGATCAGACTAGGGCAGAAACTGAAGCAGAATTAGTTAAGCTTGAAAAAGAAGTCGCAGATTACAGGGAAAAAAAATTTGGAACCAACGGTGAACTTTTTCAGAAACAAGATGAAGTGATGCATCCTGTTCAAAACAAAATTTTCAATGCAATTCAGGATATAGCCAAGGAAGAGGACCTCGATTTTGTATTTGACCGGAGCGGTGATGTTATGCTTTTGTATGCAAAAGATCAATATGATCTTACTCAAAAAGTCCTTGATAAATTAAAAGTAGAATAGTACTCAATGATTATTAAGATTGCAGAGGCTGCTGAAATAGTAAACGGCAATGTTATAGGTGATAAAAATATTACCATCAGCAGCTTTGCAAAAATAGAGGAAGCAAAACCAGGCGAGCTTACTTTTCTTTATCTTGGTTCATACAAGAAATTTTTTCCTTCTACAAAAGCATCTGATATAATTGTAAAAAAAGATTTTCCCAAGACAAGAAATGATATTACTTACATAGAAGTTGAAAGTCCTAACAAGGCTTTTGCTAAACTTTTACAACATTATTTCAAATCTGATTATAAACTTTCCGGGATCGATTTAACCGCATCAATTCATACAACTGCTGTTATTAGTGAGAATACTTCTATTGGGAAAAATGTTGTAATATCAGAAGGCTGCAAAATAGGTTCGAATGTTAAAATTTTTCATAATGCTGTTTTATTAGAAGATGTTGAGATTGGCGACAACTCTGTGATCTTTCAAAATGTCAGTATTCGTGAAGGAAGCAGAATTGGCAGAAATGTAATTATTCATGCTAATTCAGTAATCGGTTCTGATGGTTTTGGGTATGATATTGATGAAAACAAAGTCTTCCACAAAGTTCCACAAATCGGAATAGTAATTATCGAAGATGATGTTGAAATTGGTTCAAACGTTTCAGTGGACCGGGCATCTCTCGGCGCGACCGTAATAAAAAAAGGTGTTAAGATAGATAACCTTGTACAAATAGCTCACAATGTTGTAATTGGCGAAAACTCAATTGTCGCAGGACAGGCGGGTGTTGCAGGCAGTACAAAAATTGGTAAAAACTGTTATTTGCTCGGACAAGCGGGGATATCAGGACACATAGAAGTTACAGATGATGTCATTTTACATCCACAGGCGGGTGTTGCCAAAAGTATATTGAAGCCGGGAAATTATTTTGGTTCTCCTGCAAAGGAAATTAAAACAGCCTTTAAGCTCGAATCACATTACAGGAATCTTCAAAACTATGCTGACAGGATTACACAATTGGAAAAACAAGTAGATGAATTATTAAAACAGGCTGAAGAATTAAAAAATAATAAATCCGAGTAAAAAACT
>CAZUOC010000103.1:0-6805 GCA_964622335.1 uncultured Ignavibacteriaceae bacterium | reverse complement strand
GGATAAATTAAAAAACATTACCGGATTAGCAGAAAAAGTTATCCTGCAAAGTTACTCTCCAAATTGTGTAATAATCGCCGGAAATGGAGATATAGTTTATATTCACGGAAGAACCGGTAAATACCTTGAGCTAACTAACGGCGAAGCGAACGTGAATATCTTTGAATTGGCGCGGGAAGGATTAAAGCAAGAGCTTTCGGCATTGGTCAGGAAAGTGTTATTAAACAAGAAATCACTAACCAGCGAAGGAATAAAAGTTAAACATAACGGCAGCTCACAATTACTAAATCTTACGGTTAAACCGATCAGAGAACCGAAGGAGATGCTGGGTTCTCTATTAGTCATTTTTGAGGACGTACAGCCAGAAAAAAAAGGATCGGCTAAAAAAGTCCATTATGAAAAGAGATCGGAAAAAATTATAAAAGAACTTGAACACGAATTAAAGTCTACTCAAGAAAATTTGCGGTCAACCATTGAGGAACTGGAAACATCAAATGAGGAACTGAAATCAACCAACGAAGAAATGCAGTCAACCAACGAGGAGATGCAAAGTTCAAATGAAGAAATGGAAACTTCCAAAGAAGAATTACAGTCGCTACATGAGGAATTAATTACAGTAACTACCGAACTGCAGAACAAGAATGATGAATTATTAGGAATTAATAATGATATGAAAAACCTGCTGGATAGCATTGATATCCCGACTATCTTTCTCGATAATAATTTGCTTATTAAAAGATTTACACATCATGCAACAAAGATTGTGAACTTCATTTCTTCCGACATTGGAAGACCTATAAACCATATTGCAACAAATATTAAATATGAAAAGTTTATTGAGAATGCTAAAGAAGTTTTAAGAACTCTCAATTATAAAGAAACCGAATTGCAAACAAATGATGGTACCTGGTATCAAATGCGGATATTACCTTACAGGACAATAAGTAATGTTATTGATGGTCTTGTAATAACGTTTGCAGATATTAATAAAATAAAAACTGCCTACGAACAGATACAAAAATTGAACCAGGAGATCCAGCTTGCGCATGAGTATTCCAATAATATTGTTGATACGGTAAGAGATGCGCTTCTTATTCTTAATAAGGATTTAAAGGTGCTTTCTGCTAACAGGTCTTTTTATAAATTATTTGACACTGTCAGCGAAGAAACTGTGGGTAAGTTTGTTTACGAACTCGATGATAAAAATTGGGAGTTACCTAAACTGCGGGAGCTTCTCGAGCAAATACTTCCTCAGCATAATCATTTTGAGGACTATGAATTCGATTTCAATTCTAAAAAAGCAGGGAAGAAAAAATTGCTAATGAATGCCCGTGAGATATTTCAGGGAGATAAAGAATCTAAACTCATTCTTCTTGCGATCCAGAGTAAAAGTACTTGAAAAAGAGGTATCCAAAATGAAACATACTAAAAAAAAAGCAGGAAAGATCACTAAAAAAGTGATGAAAAAAAACGGACCAAAACCTAAATTGCCGGCCAAAGAAAAAATTCAAGATGTTCAAAGACTTGTGCATTTGCTGCAGGTTCATCAGGTTGAACTGGAACATCAAAACCAGGAACTCAGAATTACACAGCAAGAACTGGAGGTATCCAGAAATAAATATGTAAACCTCTTTGATTTCTCACCAACCCCTTACCTTACACTGGACTTTGCCGGCATAATTAAGGAAGTAAATTTAAGCGCCAGTAAAATGTTTGGAATTAATCGGAATAAATTAATTGGCCGGCGTTTTATTTCTTATATCATGGCGGAAGACAGGGATATTTTTAATTCCTTTATTAAAACCGTTTTTAAATCTCCAACAAAGCACTCTTGCGATTTAAAAGTAATGAACAAAGATAAACGCGTATTCCATGTTCTAATTGAAGGTTTAGAATTAGAAGATACGCTTGAATCAGATCAAAGATGCCAGGTTGCGTTAATCGATTTTACGGAGTACAAAAGACTGCAAGATTCTTTAAAAAAATCAAACGAGGAACTAGAAATACTAAACACTACCAAAGATAAGTTCTTCTCAATCATTGCGCAGGATTTACGAAGCCCTTTGGCTGTGCTAAATTATTCGGAATTGCTTGCTACGAAATTTGAAACTTTATCGCAGGAAGAGATAGTTCAATTTAGCAGAAGCTTAAATGAAATCCTGAATAATCTTTATGGTCTTCTGGAAAATTTACTCCATTGGTCTTTGATGCAAAGAGACATGCTTGAGAATAAGCCGGAAAATCTTAAACTCTGTGATATAGTAAATAAAATAATTAAAAAATTAAACCAGGTTGCTAAGGGAAAAAATATTATTATTTCCAACGATATTGATAAAAAAACCTTAGTCTATGCAGATGTTGATATGCTTCAATCAATTGTTCAAAACCTTTTGGTAAATGGAATCAAGTTCACTCCAACGGGAGGACGGGTAATTGTTTCATCTGCTGATAAAGACGGTTTTGTTGAAATTTCTGTTCATGACAACGGGATTGGAATTGAACCGGCAAAATCTTCTGAACTGTTCAGTTTTAACACGCTATACACAACTAATGGTACAAACGGAGAAAAAGGAACCGGGCTTGGCTTACCCCTTTGCAAAGAATTTGTAAAAAGAAACAATGGGAAAATTTGGTTCGAAAGTGAATTGGGAAAAGGATCGAAATTTATATTCACTTTACGCAAATCACAAGAGTAAAATGATTACAAGAGAATTAAGTCTGATCCAAATTGTGATTTCCATTTTAAATAATAGGAAACATAATGAAAAAAATCCAGATATTCCTTGCCGAAGATAACAGACCTCTGCGTGAGGCAATTGCATTAATGATCGAAAAGCAATCGGATATGCAAGTTGTTGCTAAAGTTGGCAGCGGCGCAAACATAATACTGACGATGGGGAACTTAAAGCCGAATATATTGCTTCTTGATATCGGTTTACGAAATCAAAATTGTTTGCAGACTGTAAAATTAATTAAGGAACAATTTCAGGAAATTAAAATTATTGCGATGGATCTTATCCAATTGCAAGCAGATGTTTTTGAATTTATCCAGGCAGGAGTTTCAGGATTCATTCTAAAAGGTGCAAGCGACAAAGAATTCTTAAAAACAATTCGATCAGTTTATAATGGCGCTCAAGTTTTACCGCAGCGCTTAACTGGTTCACTTTTTTCTCAGATAGTTGAGCATGTATTTAGTGGGTCCAAACCTCCTGCAAAGGTTAAATCGGTTCGAATGACAACACGAGAAAAGCAAGTGATGGATTTGATTGCAGAAGGTTTTACCAATAAACTGATTGCACAGAAACTTAATCTATCAGTCAACACTGTTAAAAGTCACGTTCATAATCTGCTTGAAAAATTGTCGTTTCATACACGCAGCGAGATCGCAAAATACGCATATATCCCTGACTCTTATAAAACTCCAAGCGAGTAGTTCCCCTCCCGCTCGCAAAAACACACAAAGAGATGTAGTTCCTTTTTCATCCCTTTGTACGATTTTTTCTTCACTTCTTTTATACTAACCTTGATTAGTCAGGTTTACAAAACTTTTATTTAAGAATTTAGAAAAGGAATTTTTCGTGTTGCATTTTATTGGTCTATGTCTATTAATGATGTGGTTATTTGGCTTATTAGGTCCCTACACAATTACCGGCTTTGTCGTTATCCTTCTGCTAACTGCCCTTCTGAATATCCTGTTTAATAAAATTAATAAGCTTAATCTTTTAAAGATCAGGCTATATAAAAGATTGAGGTTAAATCAACAGTAATTAAAAAAAGTTGATTAGATTAAGTCTCCCATCAGGAGTTTCACCCATAAGATTTAATCCCATTTTCGTCCTATTGCTCTATTGGTTTTGTAGAAAATATCTATTATTCTTTTACGTACATTAAAAGAGATTTTAGGCGAATGCTTTTAAAAAAGTTATCATGAAAAAAATAAGACTTCTGCTGATTGAAGATAACCAGTTATTACGCGAAGGGATTATGGCTATCCTTAAAAACCAGGCAGATATACAAATAGTTACAATTTCCGGGAAGAATGATAATACAGTTCTGAAGATTCATAAATTAAAACCAAATATTATTCTCTTGGATTTAGGATTACGAAACCGGAACAGCTTAGAAGTAGTGCAAATGGTAAAGAAAGAATTCCCAAAGGTTAATATAATAATGATGGACCTTTCTCCAGCACAGGCGGACGTACTTCAATATGTAAAAGCAGGTGCATCTGGCTTTATTCTTAAAGACGCAACCCTTAATGATTTTCTTGTAACAATTAAAGAAGTAGCCGAAGGTGCAAAAGTTCTTCCACCCACATTGACTGATTCACTCTTTTCACAGATTGTGGAACACGCCTTAAAAGGAGGGAAAATCAAACTAAGGGAAGCTATTATGATGACCAAACGTGAACGGGAAGTAATTGCACTAATTGCCGATGGATTGAGCAATAAAGAAATCGGGCAAAAACTCAGTATTTCACTATATACTATCAAAAGCCATGTTCATAATATAATGGAAAAACTTACATTACATACACGTTTGGAGCTAGCAAATTATACTTATACAGGTGAAACTTTAAAAACCATTGCTAAAAATATTTCAACAATTACTAATTGAGTCTTCCACAGGTTCTCCTTCTAAAGTATTAATCCCTTTTTCATCTTTGGGAGCTATAACATATTGAAATTATCTTTTGTATCTTTTTTTATGAAGGATCAGTAGAAGTATATATATTAGAATCCCTCTCTTTTCATTTATTTAAGAACAGGAGTTAGGTTATCCGAAAACTTAAAATTGGAATTATAGACCTTGTAACAAAGGGACCAACAAAAGCTTTATTCGCACGAATTATGAATGCAAACTTTGCCTCTATTATGCCCCAGGTTTTAGGGGTATGGTGTGAAGAAGAAGGTCACGATGTTTCGTATATATGTTATACAGGATTTGAAAATCTTGTTGATGAATTACCACAGGATGTAGATATAGTTTTTATAGGAGCCTTTACAGAAGCCGCCCAAACAGCATATGCATTAAGCAATCTTTTTCAGTCTAAAGGTGCAGTTACAGTTCTCGGAGGACCACATGCACGCTGTTACCCGCAGGATGCACAAAAATACTTTGACTATGTTTTAGGATTTACCAACAAGTCTCTTATTAAAGAAATCCTGCATGATTTTTCACCTCAAAGGCAGGTAGGTTTATATTTATCTGCAAACAAACAGCCAGATTTTTTACCTGGTGTTCGTGAACGGTGGAAGTTTATAGACAAGACTTTAAAAAAAGCTCCGATTATAAAAATGGTTCCTATGATTGGAAGTTTGGGATGTCCTTACACCTGCAGTTTCTGTATTGATTCTGTAATACCTTACCAAACTCTCGATTTCCAGATAATGAAAGATGATCTCTCTTTCCTTTTGAAAAAATTTAAACGACCGATGGTAGGATGGCACGACCCAAACTTCGGAGTTAAGTTCGATGACTTTATGGATGCAATAGAAGAAGCCGTTCCGCCAAATAGTATTGATTTCATTGCGGAGAGCAGCCTTTCATTATTATCTGAAAAACATCTTAAAAGGCTTAAACAAAATGGATTCGGTGCGCTTCTTCCCGGGATAGAATCATGGTATGAACTTGGAAATAAATCCAAGACCGGGCAAAGTCAAGGAATGAATAAAGTGAAAGAAGTATCCGAACATGTAAATATGATCCTTAGATATACACCTTATATTCAAACCAATTTTGTTCTTGGTCTTGATTCGGATGAGGGAACTGAACCTTTTGAACTGACAAAACGATTTGTTGATTTATCTCCAGGCGCTTTTCCGGGTTATTCACTTCTTACTTCGTTTGGACAGGCGGCACCTCTTAATCTTGAATATCAGAGTGCCAACCGTGTTTTGCCTTTTCCCTTCCAGTTTCTTAATAACAATCATGCAATGAATGTTAAACCTATGAATTATTCCTGGATAGAATTTTATGACCATGTAATCGATATCGCAAAATATACTTTTTCATGGAGAGCAATTTTTAACCGCTTAGTAGCTAATAAAACTATGATCCCGAAATGGATGAATGTAGTGCGAGCTATATCTGCAGAAGGCTTTGGCAGGGTTAAGTACAATATTGAAGTTCGTAGATTATTAAGCTCAGATAAGCAATTCAGAAATTATTTTGAAGGAGAAACAACAGAACTTCCTCAATTCTATATAGACCAGGTAAAGAAGAATCTCGGACCACTATGGTATTGGCTTCCGAAAGGAGCTCTTTATCATGATCCAAATGCTTACCTAAAATCCACTTTTAAGGTAGTCGAAAAAAAAGCAATTGCTGTTTGAAAAGCTTTAGTAAGTTACATCCTCAACTTTTATAAGCTCGGCTTTATTATCATATTTCCGCAGGAACTCAATAAATTCAGGATTAAAATATTTATTGTGTTTCTTTTCATAAGTCCGAAGATATCTCTCGACCTGCTTGTGAGTAAGCGAGCATTTAAAATAGTTCAATACTTCTTTATCATCGTAGATGCGGTAGTAGTTTAAGTGCTTGCCGTTTGTTTTTGTTTGTTTTTGCATCTCTCTGTTCCTGTTAACTGTTAAAGATTTTTATTCAAATGTTTTGCCATTCTGAGTGATTGCTTCAAGCAGGAACGAAGAATCTTATTTCTTTAGAATCTGTTCCTGAGATATTTCGCTTCGCTCAATATGACATAATGTTCTTATTTTCATACTAAAATTTTTTCTGCATGAAGTATATCGCTAAACAATCCATCCTTAATTGATTCTGAATTTTTCCTTGCATTCGCTAA
>CAZUOC010000102.1:0-6821 GCA_964622335.1 uncultured Ignavibacteriaceae bacterium | reverse complement strand
CGGCTTATGTTGTTCTGCAGGTTTTAAAATGTCTGTAAGGAGAAAGAAATATTTCATTTGAACATATAAAAAAATTAGGTATTAGTAAATCTAAAAATCATCTTTTTGAAAAAATATTTTTTTGTTATATACTGAAAATAATATTGACTCGAATCATGAAAAATTTTATATAGTGAACGAAGATTTTTTTGTTAAGCTTTCTAATACATGGAGGGAATTAATGCCCGGCAAAAGTTTTAGTTTAGTAGGATTTTTAATTGGTTTTGCAACCGGAAGTGTTGTTTCTATTTTATATGCACCGCAAAGCGGCAGCCAGTTCCGCACTAATTTAAGGAGAGATTTCCCAGGATTCCTTAAAAAAGCAGAAGAGATAAAAGAAACATTGATAGGTAAAGCTAAATCAATAGCCTCAGACATTTCGGGGAGAAGCGAGAAATTTGTTAAAACAACAAAAGATGTTGCTGAGGGAAAATATAATGGCACGGTCGAAACTGTTGAAAAAGAATTGAATAGCCTGAAATATGCCGTTGATGCTGCTGTGAATAAATATGAAGAAAGCAGTTTTTTCAAAAAATCAACTACCAATCAGCAGGTTGATGATCTTTTTATAGATTTTGAAGATGAAGTTCTCCCAAAGTTTGTCAGCTTCAAGAAGAGACCAAAGTAATTTTAATAGCGGTACTCATTTTCCCCCAATCACTTTGTATTTCTTTCAATTAGCGCATAAACAGGTTTGTTATCCCCAAAGACCTGCCATTCTTTTATTTTGCCGTTAACTACCAATGCTCTCCAGGCAGCATTAATTTCCCAGTGATTTTCTTTTATAGTTTTGTCGACCCCATACGTTCCGCTTGCTCTTCCGGTAAACATAATTTTATCCCCGTCGTTATAAATCTCATCGAGATCAATTTTATAATCGGGGAACATTTTGAGATAGTCGGTCCAGCCACGTTTCATTAATTCTTTTCCACGATAAATTGAGCCGAGGCTGTCTGTAAACTTGTGGTCATCAGACATAATTTCGGATATTAAATCAATATTGTGGCTGTTAATGGCAGTTATGAATCTTATAACTATTTCTACTGATTCGGAAAGCATTTTAAACGAAAGTTTTTTCGTAATGGTTTCAAATTAAATATTATTAAATTTCAGTACAAAACAATTTATTTGTACGGTGCCCTAAATACATAGTATCTCAAAATCGGATTACCCTTGGTAAATCAATCTAAAGCATTCATAAACCGAAAGGCAATACTGTGAGCATTAACGAAAAGCTTGGCAAACTTAAATCGGGGTTTGGCTATTCTTACTGGGTTGCAAATTTTATGGAATTATTTGAAAGGATAGCTTATTACGGGCAGGCAGTTATCCTGAGTGTTTTTCTCAGGAATCATTTAAAGTTTAATGAGATTGAAACCGGGCAGCTTTCTTCAATCTTTGGAGGATTGATTTATTTTCTCCCGATTTTTGCAGGGGCTCTTGCAGATAAATTCGGTTTTAAAAAGGCTTTTTCAATAGCGTTCTTCCTTTTGGCTATCGGTTACTTTTTAATTGGTTCTACCGGCATGGAAATGTTTAAGGGCTGGTATGCAGGGTTCGATTTGTTTCCTTTGCTGACAGCAATTCTAATACTTACCGCTATTGGTGGCGCATTCATAAAACCGAGCGTGTTGGGTACCATTGCTTTAACCACAACTCACGAGACGAAATCTTTAGGCTATGCAATTTATTACTGGCTTGTAAACATTGGGGGGGCAATAGGTCCGTTGATTGCTTATTTTGTAAGAGACAGCATAGGAATTGAAGCCGTATATTTCGTGTCTGCAATTTCCTGTTTACTGATGCTTATTACAACAAGAATCTTTTTTAAAGAGCCGGAAAACAAATCTGGTGGTGAGCACCAAACTTTAGGTCAGGTTTTTAAAAACATGGGCTTGGTGCTTTCAAATTTTAAGTTTGTAATTTTTCTTCTGATTTTTTCGCTTTACTGGTTAATGTTCTGGCAGATATTTATCATTGTTCCTTTTTATATAACGGATCATATTTCGGCAAATGCACCCTTTGAGATAATTGAATCGGTTGATGCCTGGGGAATAATTCTTTTTCAACTGCCGATAAATATTTTATCAAAAAAACTAGCGCCAATAACTGCGATAACCACAGGATTTTTTGTCTCGACACTTTGTTGGACAATTATTCTAATAAATCCGACCATTCCTCTTTTTATAGCGGGAATGATAGTCTTCTCTCTTGGCGAGCAAACACAAGCACCGCGTTATTATGAATATATAGCCGACCTTGCACCCAAAGGGCAGGCAGCCCTATTCCAGGGTTTCGCTTTTTTACCTGTTGCAATCGGGTGGTTCTTTGGTGGAACACTTGGCGGATGGCTCTATAGAACATTTGCAGTTGAATCCGACAATCATTCTATAATATTTATCGTTCTTACAGGAATAGGTTTAATCGCAACTTTTCTGATGTTCTTGTATAACAAGCTTGTAAAAAGTTAGAAGAGGGCAAAAAATTGTCCTGATCTTCTTCCCCGCAAAAAAAATATTTGGGAAAAATCTCTTCTGTGCCGAATCTTTTCTAGTTAAAATGTATCGTACCATGCAACTTGGAAAAATTTTTTTGGTAGACTGTTAATAATGAATAAAAGAAAATATTTGCGGAATGCAATTCCGGTTTTAATTGGTGCTCTCGGCGGATTTTTATATTACAACTTTATTGGTTGTTATTCCGGCAATTGCCCGATTACAGGAAATCCATTGATAAGCACGTTATATGGGGCAGCAATTGGGTTTGTATTTACTAATTTCAAAAGTGATAAAAAGAAAGAGGAGAAAAATGAAAGTTAATATGGGCGCAGCAGACAGGGCAATAAGATTGCTTATCGTTGCCATTATAGGATTACTTTATTTTACCGACACCATATCTGGTGCCCTGGCCATAATACTGGGTGTTCTTGCAGTTGTATTTGTCTTTACAAGCTTTACCGGCTTTTGTCCACTTTATCATCCATTTAAAATAAGTTCAATCAGGAAGAAGAGTTAAATAATGAGTTACGGATTTTCTAAAACATTGAATGTAACATATGAAAGCGCTATTGAAAAGGTTACAGAAGAGCTTAAGAAAGAAGGATTCGGAGTTCTTACTTCAATCGATGTAAAAGATACTCTCAAAAAAAAGATTGATGTTGATTTTAAAAAATATGCAATACTTGGTGCATGTAATCCGGGATTGGCTCACCAAGCCTTGTTAAATGAGGAAGAGATCGGGTTGCTCTTACCATGTAATGTTATAGTGTATGAAAAAGAAGGTAAAACAGTAGCTTCTATATTTAACCCGATGATAATGACAAAGTTAGTAAACAATGATAAGTTAAAGTCGGTTGCAGAGGAAGTAAATACGAAATTAACAAGAGTTCTTGAAGCAGTATAATTAATAAATCAAAAGGTATAAAAAATGACTGAACATCTGAATAAGCAAACTTTTTTAGAAAAAGTTTTTAATTATGAACAGAACAAAGAATGGAAATATGAAGGAGAGCTTCCGGCGCTTGTCGATTTTTGGGCTCCGTGGTGTGGTCCATGTAGAATGGTTGGCCCAGTCCTGGAAGAACTCTCTGAAGAATATAAAGGGAAAGTAAATATTTACAAAGTTAACACTGATGAAGAACAGGAACTCGGTGGAGTGTTTGGAATAAGAAGCATTCCTTCTCTGTTGTTTGTTCCTAAAGAAGGACAACCAAGAATGGCGGTTGGTGCATTACCAAAAGAATCTTTAATTGAAGCTATTGAAAAAGAATTGTTGGGCGAAGAAGTTAAGCAGAGCTAATGTTCAATATAATTACAAGCCGTTTCTCTTGAGACGGCTTGTAATTTATAATCTTTCCACAGAAATTAATTTTAATCCAAGGTCTCTTATCTTAATTAAAAGCGAATAAAGCGCTGCCTGGTCTTTTATCTTTCCTTCAAGAACACATTCATCATTTTCGGAATCTGTAACAGTCATTCCATCAAACCATGTTGATAAATTCTTAGTTAATGTTCCGCCGCCTACTCTAATTTTATATTTTACATTTTCACAGCAAAATTTCATTTCGTATTTCCTTATATAGTATCAAGAGAACTCATTTCTTACATACTAAAAATAAAATAAAAGATAAGGCTACACATTGAACAAAAGTTTATTTTAAGGTTTAAATATATTGTGTCGGTAAGATATTCTATTATAATGTGTTATGGGGATAGTGTGTCCGAATTTTTGCCAAGATCCCTTTACTGTTAGCAACTATTCCCGCCGAGAAAATTTGATCACCGAATCTGATCACCACTAATTTTTTCTATTTGTCATCGCTAGTTTGCTACAAAAAGGCTGTTACAGAAAATTCTGCAACAGCCTGATTTGAGTAATGTGTATACGTGAGTTTATTGTTGAAAATCTAAAGCTTCCTGTGCGCCAGTAGCTTTATCTTTTCTGCCAAAGACTTTTCTGTATAAACCAGGAACTTTTTCTTTTAATCCTTCCATCTTAACAAAAACAACGGGAATAAGAATAAGAGTTAAGAACATAGAGCTTGTTAAACCGCCAATCAGCGCCCACGCAAGCCCCGCTTTCCACTCTGAACCAGCGCTTGTTGACAATGCTATCGGAAGCATACCGAAAACCATAGTTAAAGTAGTCATGAATATGGGTCTTATTCTTGCTCTTCCTGCTTCGATTAAAGCATCGTATATATTCATTCCTTCTTTTTGGTTATGAGTTGTTCTATCAACAAGAAGAATAGCATTTTTTCCTACGAGCCCTATAAGCATTATAATACCAAGAATAGAGAAGATACTTAATGAGTTCATTGTTAAAGCCAGCGCAAGCAATGCGCCAACCATTGCAACCGGTATCGAGAAAAGAACAACAAACGGGTAAACATAAGAATCATACAAAGCAACCATAATCATATAGACAAAAAGAATACCTGCTAATATTGCAAGCCCAAGACTGCCGAATGATTCTGCCTGGTTTTTTAAGTCGCCTTCATAAACGAGTTCAACACCATCCGGAAGTTTATGACCTTGCATTGCTTTCTGAATATCTTGTCCTATACTTCCGCTTGGTCTTCCGACAGCCTGTGAATAAACAGTAAAAGAATTTATCCTGTTGTACCTGTTTAGTTTAGTAGGACCAGTTGTTTCATAAATATTTGCAAACTGTTGAAGCTCAACCTGCTGTCCTTTCTTATTGATAAAAGTTAAACCGCTGAGGTCGGATATCTTTGACCTGTCGAATTCGTCGAGGACCACCCTTATATTATATTCAGTCTCGCCGTCTCTGTATTTTGATTCGTCATCACCAGTTAAAGCGACACGTAAAGCTGATCCGACCTCTGCAATAGAAAGTCCGAAAGCCGCCAGTTTTTCTCTATCTATATCTATTCGTGTCTCGGGTTTCCCTTCTTCTGAAGACAACCTCACATCTGCAGAACCCGGGATTCCCTTTATTACATTCATTACAACGTTAGCACTCTCCAATACATTGTCGCGGCTCGGACCTTTAACTACAATTTGTATCGGTGTTTGATTTGCGGTACCAAAAATTCCTATCGGGTTAACCCGCACTTTAACACCTGGTATTTTTGAAACTTCCTGCTTAATATATTCACTAACTTCATCAGTAGATTTTTTTCTATCGTTTTTGCTTACAAGAGCAACATCTATTTGTGCACTATTGTTAGAGTTTTGTCCCAAAAGACCTTCGCTCGAAGCACCGACATTTGTAAATACTTTCTTTACTTCCGGGAGAGAAGAAATTATTTTTTCTACTTCCTGTGCAGTATGATTCGTTTTTTCAAGCGGAGCTCCCGGAGGCAATTCAATTGTAACTGTAAACTCACCACGGTCGGCAACAGCGATGAACTCGTTTCCGATAAAGCCTGCCGGAATCAAAGCGAACGAAGCAAAGAAAAGAACAATTGATATAGTAATAACTTTCCACTTATTGTTAAGGCTCCATTTTAATATTCTTATATAATGTTCAGTAACTTCTTTAAACATCTTTTCAAACCAGATCGCAAATCTTCCGATGAGAGTTTTCTTGGTCATCTTTTCAAGCTTGCCAATTCTCGAGGCAAGAAGAGGAGTAACAGTAAAAGAAACAAATAAGCTCAACAAAGTTGATATAACAACAACCGCAGCATATTGCCGTATAATGTTTCCGATTAAACCTCCTGTAAATGCTAACGGTACAAATACTACGACATCCACGAGTGTAATTGCAAGTGCAGCAAAACCGATTTCATTTCTTCCTTTTAAAGCTGCAGTTTTTCTGTCTTCTCCTTTTTCAAGATGATGATAAATATTTTCAAGGACTACGATTGAATCATCAACAAGAATACCTACAACCAAGGATAATCCAAGCAATGTCATCAGGTTTAGTGAGAAGTTGAAGAGGTACATTATTATGAATGTCGAAATCATAGATGCTGGAATAGCAAGCATAACTATAAAAGAATTTCTTACGCTGTGTAAGAAAAGAAGCATCACAATTGCAACAAGTACGACAGCAAGCATCAAATCTGATTTTACAGCATTTGCCGCATCAATTGTAAAAGTAGAACCATCCTGTGCAATATCGAATTTCAGATTGCTGGCACTATATTCTTTTTCCATGCTTGCTATTTGTTTTCTTACTAGCTTACTAACTTCAACAGCATTAGCATCTGTCTGTTTCATCAACAAAATGCCGACAGAAGTTTTACCATCTATTCTGCTTATATATTCATGTTCTTTTATTCCATCCTCAATTTCAGCAACGTCTCTCAATCT
>CAZUOC010000101.1:0-6843 GCA_964622335.1 uncultured Ignavibacteriaceae bacterium | reverse complement strand
ACAATAAAGAGAGGATTGAATGACTGAAATATTTCAGGTGAAATATCATTTTTCATAGAATTAATTAAATTAACTACATGACTGGATAAAAAGTTTGTATTCAGAAGATCAGCCGCACAATTAATAAAATCATTTTTAAATGATTCATTAGCTAAAAGTTTTCTAAGAAATAGTGTGGACCAAAACGGATTAGGCCAATCCGGTCCATTGGGCTCCAGTGCAAAAGCTAGAGTATTTCTTGAATTGTCAACATTATACAAACCAAAACCGAAATCAGTATCGAACATTATCCAGCGCCATTTCCCTTTTGTCTTTTCCTTCCAGTATTTAATATTATTGCCGGGCCAATCCCGGTTATCAAAATAGATTTGAGAAAAATAGTATGCTATAAAATTATTTATATCTATCTGACCTTTCATGTAATCGTAATTTGTGGTAATGGATAAATTGTTATTTAGAATAAAATTATACAGGTCCATAAATTCAGTACTATCGCCAGAAACAGTTGTTGCAAAATTTTCGAGCATGTCAATGCTGTCTCTGTTAATATTGTGGTGAGCAGCTATGAAATCTTCATTAATTTTTTCCCGCAGATTAAGAATTCCCCAATATTCTCCATTCAGAAAGAGAATTGCAGGTCTGAAATCCTGCTTGTCAATATTAATTCCATCAACTAGTGTCGTCATTAGTCCATCACGGAACATTGTATATTCCCAGTCATTCCCGGAGTTTCTTAAAACGAAAGATTTATACTTGTCATAAGGTAAATCCTGAAAGAGTTCATAATTTATTTCGGGATAACCATAATCTCTCCGGGCAAATATTGCAAGTGATTTTTGTGGTTTTCCTCTACTCCATCCCCCAAAAATTTTTACTCCAGCATCTATGCTAAAACCTGAATTGTTTGTATCGAATAATTCAACGTGAACAGGTTTTTCCCAATCCTCCCAGAAATTAGCACCATAGTAGGGGTAGTTCTGTGAAGCTCCATCTCCCATTACATAAATTCCTGTTTCTTCATCAAAGAAATTCGCGGGATCTGTTGATATTGAAAAAACCGGGAGATTGGAAGAAAAATTAATCAGGTAAGTATTTGTAATTGTTTTACTGGGAAGAATACCCGCAGGAAAATTTCTTGCCCTGAGAACTTTAGTTTCCGTAATCTGAATTGGCTTAGAGTATAAAGGAGAAGTTTCAGTTGGATCTGATCCATCAAGGGTATAATGTATAATATCATTCCCTGATGAGTCCGATATAGAAACTTCAATTGAACTGGAATAAAAACCTCCTTCCAAAGAAAACTTGGGTTCGTTTGCAATACCGGGATAACCCGCCGTTGTATTGGAATCACCGGGTGTAGAAGAGTCAAAATAGAACCAGTAATCTTCGCCGTCGGGCTGCCTGCCTAATGAAATATCAGTGAGTATTGCCCCGGTAGAAACACTGTCAACAATATTTCCCTGAGGATTAGTGATAAAAATATCTTCTCCCTCTACACTTAGTTTGAAATTTGTATGAAGATATCTAAAAGGAAAATCAAGAAGCGAATCAGTTCCATTTTCATTGAAAGGAACTGAATTCATCCCGAGTGAGAAAAATGGAATAAGTGATAAATCTGAAGAACTTGTTCCATAGTTATGAACCTCAATTGCAAAAACATTTTCTCCTTCCCGAAGAATATTCTGAAAGTCATTAACAGGAAATGCTTCAGGTTTACCTCCGGCATATATTACTGCTTCTTTTGCATTATCTGCAGACTGGTTATATAAAGGAGGAACATTTGGGGTGCCGATATTTGAACGCGATATTTCCACACCATTAAGGTATGCTACGAATGCATCATCATAATCAATATGAAGAATAGCTGCAGATATATTATTAATATCATTTATAGTAAAAGTTTTTCTTACAAACACAGATTGCACATTGGAAATAGTTGTAGCATCATCATTATCACCGTAGCCGAATCCGCTGGGACCTTCCTGCCAGGTTTGATCATTAAAATTATTACTTTTCCAGTCTCTTGGCGGCTCACTTGTTCCCAGAAAATATTTCCATACATCGCCCCATGTAATAACTGTTTCCCAATGGTTTACCCATTCGATCCTATTCTTATCGCTTGCAAATATCAATAGATGATCTTTTGCGGTGATGCTAATATTCGGCATAACCCATTTATATAATTCATCCGGATCATCAGAAATACCAAAACCCGATAAATTGACTGAAGTATCCTGCGCATTGAATAACTCTATCCAGTCAGAATAATTTCCGTCTTCATCGGCAATAGTTGAAGAATTGGAAGACATTAATTCATTAATAACTACCTGTGCATTAACAATGGAAGTGAAAAGAGGTAAAAATAAAATAATTTTGAGGCAGGTAGATTTCATTGAGATTTTTCATCATTTTGAAAAATATGTTGTACTAATATAACAACTATTTACTTCTTTCTACCCGCATTTTATGATAACTAAAAAAGCGACAGTAGGGATCCTTCTTATTTTGAGATTACCTAATATGAAACAGTATTACTCCCACTATCTCTTATGATTTAATATAGTTGTAAGATTTCCTATTTATTGATATTAAGATATTCTTGTCAAGCTTAAATTGTGGAGAAACTTTTCACTGCAAAATAGCCCCATAGTATTCCTCTGCATAAAATACTATTTTTAGAAGCAAAAACGGAATAAATATAATTAATGACTTTTCTCAATCCCGTTGTATTATTTGGATTATTAGCCGCATCAATTCCTGTTATTATTCATCTTTTTAACCTTAGAACGTTAAAGAAGATCGAGTTCAGCACTTTAACATTTCTTAAAGAACTTCAAAAGAACAGAATAAGAAAAATAAAGCTGAAACAATGGCTCCTCCTTGCACTAAGAGTTCTGATTATTCTTTTACTTGTACTTGCTTTTGCAAGACCGACGCTCGAAGGTGTTGCAATTGGTGGAACAACTTCTGCAGCAAAGACAACCGCTGTTTTTATTCTTGATGATACTTTCAGTATGTCTGTTGTTGATGCAAAAGGTTCATATTTAAACCAGGCTAAAGAATCTATAAAAGAACTGATAGGGAATTTACAAGATGGAGATGAAGCTGCTCTGATTCTTGTCTCGGGAAAAAATAAAGAGGATATAAAATCCTCAACAAATCTTACAGACTTTATAAAAAATGTTGATGCGGCAGTACCCGCCTATTCAAGTGGTTATTTGCACGATGCAATAGTTAAAGCGGCAGAGATTTTAGCCGAATCTAAAAACTTCAATAAAGAGATTTACATCTTTTCAGATTTCCAAAAGAGTAAAATCTCAAAAGAAGGTTCTCTTTCCGATCTCAGTAAACTTCTCGATGAAAAAGTAAAAATATATTCTTTTGATTACTCTGGAAAAGAAATTTATAACATCGGAATTGACGATATAAAAGTTGAGACACAGATCTTCGAAAAAGATAAACCGATAGTTTTTAATGTAACGCTTACAAATTATTCTTCAACAAAAGTTAATAATCTTGTTGTTTCTCTCTTTATAAATGATGAAAGAACTGCTCAGAAAAGTATTAGTCTTGAACCAAGAGCTTCTTCTGTTATTATAATGGAAGCTTTGGTAAAAAATACAGGTTATAATAATGTCTTTGCCGAGATAGAAGACGACGAAATTATGCGGGATAACAAGAGATTCACAACAATGTTTATTCCCGATAAAATTCCTTTGATGATTTTTTATGATGATGAAACCGACACAAAGTTTGTTGACCTGGCACTTACATCTTCGGGAAACAACGAAACATTCAAAATTTTCAAAAGAAATTTAAAGCAGCTACTATCTGTAAATCTAAATCAGTATGATGTTGTATTTATTATAGGTTCAGAAATAACAGGAACTGAAAGACTTAAGCAATTTGTGGAGAACGGGGGCGGGTTATTTATTTTCCCCGGAAATAAAACTACTCCGGAAGATTTTCAAAAGATGCTGAATGCTTTTAATCTTCCGATAGTTCATGGTTCTTTTGGAGAAGCGGGAAAGAATAATAACTCTGTAAGTTTCGACAAAGTAGAATTTAATCATCCTTTATTCAGCAATCTTTTTAATGAACAAACAAAGAAAAAAGTTGAATCTCCTGATGTTTATCATCACTTTCGAATTGATCCGCAGGGAAAAGGGATTAACATTATTACTTTGATGAACGGATCTTCTTTCTTGAGTGAGTACAAATTTGGAGAAGGAAAAATTCTGGTCTTAAATACAAGTCCCGTTTTAAGCTGGTCTGATCTTCCTTTAAAAGGAATATTTCCTCCATTGATAAATAAATCTGTCTTTTATCTTGCTTCAAAAAATAAAGAAGAAAAAAAATATTTTGCCGGAGATGTTATTAATCTTAATTTAGCGAATAAAAGTGTTGGTGTTATCAAAATAGAAAAACCTGGAATGTCTGAAGAATTCATTAGTCCCGAAGATATACCACAATCAGGATTTCTTTCATATTCAAATACTGATTTAACAGGGATTTATAAAGTTTTATCCGGCAATAAGGTAATAAATAAGTTTTCAATTAATCATGATCCTCTCGAATCAGTTACCAGTTCTATTAGCGATAAAGAGTTTGAAAATTATCTGTCATCTGTAAATTTTAAGGGGAAATATTTTAGTATAAGTAGAGATGAAGATCCAGTAAAAATTGTTCTCCAGGCACGGTTTGGCTCTGAATTATGGAAAATATTTATTCTTGCTGCAATTATAATTGCTTTAATTGAAATGCTTGTCGCAAGAAATATGAAAAAGGAGATGGTTGAACTTTAGCAGTTGGAATGGTTCATAAAAATTAAGTATAATTACTCGGGAATATTGAAATACGGTATAGAGATAACATCTTTTCAAAAGATGTCATCTCTCTGAATGATGAAACTGATAAATAACTAGAGAGGTAAATTGATAGAAATTCTTCAAAAAATTGTAGAGCGCGCTTTACTTGTTGCATTAATAAAAGGAAATGTTGATTCTGAAATAGTCAAAGAACACCTGGATGAACTGGAAGAATTAGCATCAACTGCGGGAGCTGAAACTGTTAGAAAAATTGTTCAGGCAAAATATTCTGCTGATCCTGCTTTTTATATTGGTAAAGGAAAAGCAGAAGAACTTATCGGTATTGTTGAAAATAATCAGATTGATGTTGTGATTTTCGATGATGACCTTTCACCAACACAAGTAAGAAATCTAGAAAGAACTTTAAACAGGAAAATTATAGACAGAAGTGGTTTGATCCTTGATATTTTTGCATCAAGGGCAAAGACAAAAGAAGCAAAAACACAGGTCGAGCTTGCACAGCTTCAATACTTATTGCCGAGATTGACAAGAGCCTGGACTCACTTATCGAAACAATATGGCGGTATCGGAACCAAAGGTCCTGGTGAAACACAGATTGAAACCGATAGAAGAATTATCAGGACTAAAATAAGTCAGCTAAAACAAAATCTTAAGAAGATCGAGTCGCAGAGAAATACACAAACACAAGGAAGAAAAGATTTTATAAGAGTATGTCTTGCGGGATATACAAATGCAGGCAAATCAACATTGTTTAACAGGCTAACCGAATCCGGTGTTTTTGCCGAAGACAAACTTTTTGCAACTTTAGATTCGACAACAAGAGCACTTAACTTAAATAAGAAAAGTAAAATTCTATTAAGTGATACAGTGGGTTTTATAAGAAAACTTCCTGCACATCTCATTGCATCCTTTAAAAGTACCTTTAATGAAGTTCGCGATGCTGATGTTATTCTTCACGTTATTGATATTTCACATCCATATTTTGGAGATCATATAAAAGTTGTTGAAGATACTTTAAAAGATATTGGCAGCGATAAGAAAACGATTTTCCATATTTTTAACAAAGTTGATTTGCTGAATGAAAGACAAAAAATTAGTTATATTATAAATACTTATGAAAACAGTTTGATCATTTCTGCAGAGAAAGGAATTAATGTTTCCGCTCTTATTGAAACTCTTACTAAATTGAATGAAAATACATTTGTTGAAGAAAATATTGATCTGAATTTAGAAGACTCAAAAACAGCAGCGAAAATTCATACACTTGCAGAAGTGCTTGATACAAAATATGACGATTCGAAAATTCATATAAAATATAAAACCAACCGTCATAATTCTGATAAAATAAAACGAATGGTTTATGGAAAATAGAATTGAGCTTTCAAGTGCAGCTTTCTTAATAGGAGTCTATGTCCGGGTTCAAGTTCAAGAACAAGTTCAAGTTCAAGTCATGCATTCATACATTCATACTCTTTCCTTTTTTCTCTAAGATTAAATCTTTAAGAATGGTTTATGGCACAAAATAAAATTTTAATCGATGGGGAATCGCTAACTCTCGATAAGATAGAATTATTTCTTAAAACTAATCCCAAATTTGCAATAACTGCTGAAGCAAAGAAAAGAATCAATAAGTCCCGTGCGCTTGTCGATAAATGGGTAAATAACAATGAAGTGATTTATGGTGTTACGACCGGCTTCGGTGAGTTTGCTAATGTGACTATTTCGAAAGAAAATATTCTTGAACTTCAGGAGAATCTTATTGTTAGTCACGCCGCTGGAAGTGGGGATTATCTCCCTCCCGCAATCGTAAAAATTATGATGCTGCTAAGATTAAATGCTCTCACAAGGGGATATTCGGGAATAAGATTATCGACTCTGGAATTTATGATTAAGATGATTGAGAACAATATTATTCCAGTCATTCCGTCGCAAGGTTCTGTTGGTTCGAGTGGCGATCTTGTTCAATTATCTCATCTGGTTTTAGCAATGATAGGGAAGGGAAGAGTCAGCCTCT
>CAZUOC010000100.1:5442-6844 GCA_964622335.1 uncultured Ignavibacteriaceae bacterium | reverse complement strand
ACATATTTCATAAAGAAACTTGAAGCGGCAGAAATAGCGGTCATAAACTTTAGTAATGAGGTGTCAAAATTTAGTCAGTACCTTGCGATAGAAGAAAAACTTGTCGATGCTAAACTTGAAGAATATCCTTTTCTCATCCAACAATTAGTATACGCACAACAGGATGCAAAGAAAGATGATGAAGCTCTTAACAATCCACTAGGGAAAATATATTTATACTTCGATGTCGATAATTACTTATTCAGTGACAATGAAAATTATAAACGGTTTTTAGAAATATATAATGAAATCGATAAAATTGACAGTGATATAAAAACTTATTCCAATTTGTTAGAAGACTTTAAGGATAATGATTTCATACGTGATAAAATATTTTCAGATATATCAGAAAAGGCAAAAGCATACATACCTCGAATAAAAGAGAGTATTGAACTGTTGAATAAAGCAAAGACAGAAGCAATTAATTATCTTGCCATTGTTAAAAAAGATATGAAAAAATATAATCCTTAAATATCTATAAGCCAACTAGTGATACTCTCTTCACATTTTAGTGAAAAGGAAACCCATACGAATAACACTGACTCAACAACAAAAGGAATAAGAACTCTTAAAATATCTCTCGCAGGTTTACTACTCACTGCCGTATTCCAGGTAGTAATAGTTGTAATAAGCGGGAGTACTGCTCTGCTTGCAGATACAATTCACAACTTTGCAGATGCGCTTACTTCAATTCCATTGTGGGTTGCATTTGCTTACAGCATGAGAAAATCAACTCGTTCTATGACTTACGGCTACGGCAGACTCGAAGATATTGCGGGTATAATAATTATCATCATTATACTTTTCAGTGCTATAGTTTCACTTTATCAATAGATATTTAAATTTATTAGTCCCAGTGAAATCCAGGAGAAAGGCTGGGTTATGGCTGCAGCAATAATCGGTTTTATAGGGAATGAGATTGTTGCACACTACCGCATAAATACAGGCAAAGAAATAGGAAGTGCTGCACTTGTCGCAGATGGTAAGCACTCGCGGATTGACGGATTAACTTCTCTAGCAGTATTTTTTGCAGCGTTGGGAGTTATGCTCGGTTATCCTGTCGTTGATCCTATCGCAGGAATTTTCATATCAATTTTTATCTTCTGGATTGTTGTGAGTGCGACAAAAGATATCTTCAAAAGATTATTGGATATAGTCGATCCGGAACTAATTGATAATATTGAAGAAATCACTTCATCTATGGAAAAAGTTAAAAGTGTTCACGATGTAAAAGCAAGATGGATCGGACATAGTTTACGAGTAGATATAAGCATTGCTGTTGACGAAAATTTATCTGTAAGAGAAGGCCACAATGTTGCTGTAAATGTTCACCGCAAGCTGATGCACGAAATTCCCCATTTAG
>CAZUOC010000100.1:3079-5432 GCA_964622335.1 uncultured Ignavibacteriaceae bacterium | reverse complement strand
TCACGTCGATCCGGAAAGTGAAATTGGAGAGATAAAGCATTCAAATACTTAAGTCAAAAAATATATCAATGTTTTTATTAACTTCTTCATCAGACAGAAACTTTCCATTTTCTATTTGTTCCTTAGCTTCCTTAACAACTAATTTTTGCTCGTCATTTAGTTTATAAATTTCCATATCTTCAGTTTCAATTTCCAAAAGCCGGTAAACTTCTTCAAGAATTGCTTTGTTTTCTGTTTTTTGGATCTTATTTATTAATTTCTTTTTCAGGTCGAAGTTAATCATAAGATTTAACTTTTTTAGCAATTTATTGATTTATGCATTCAATCACCAATTGAATTAATTATTCAATAATCTAAACATATCTATCCAAAATAATGTTTGGGGAAGGTGTGCACATTAAAAGAAATTCGTTAAAAAATTATCCGTAGTGAAGTGTTAAAAGATAAATGCTGTTTGAGTTCCGCCTTTCTTCTGTTTGCTTCGGTAAAGGCGGAACGAGTTCATTTATCTTAGCTGAACGAAGGATAATTTTAGAATTTCTTTTTAAGTGCATGTTTCTTTTGGTGCTTTTCTTACGTTAAGAAAAGTACATTGTACTAATGTTTGTTATCAAAAATCTTGGATAGTACTTATCAGAATTCAAAAAATCCAATAATTAATTATTTTCAAATAATTAATCGGAAAGAACTGAATCTCAGAGATGCTGAAACAAGTTCAGCATGACAAAAAGGAATTAGACAGGGACGTTCTTTAAAAATCTTTCCGTAATAAACTTGTCCAAATCTTCTCTGAAATTAGGATGAGCAATATCAATTAAATCTTTTGCACGCTGCCTTATATTCTTACCATAGAGATCAGCAATTCCATATTCTGTTACAACATAATGAACATCTCCACGCGATGTTGTAACACCCGCACCCCGGGCTAAGTAAGGAACGATCCTGGAAATCTCCCCGTTTCGTGCTGTAGAAGGAATTGCAATTATAGGCTTTCCTCCTTTGCTTCTGGATGCCCCCCGTATAAAATCAAGCTGACCGCCAAAACCGCTGTAATACATCGGACCGATGGAATCGGCACAAACCTGTCCAGAAAGATCTATCTCTATAGCAGAATTAATCGCGACCATTTTTTCATTCTGTGCAATTATAAAAGGATCATTAGTATAATGTGAAGGATGGAATTCCAGTAAAGGATTATTATCAATAAAATCAAAAAGCTTTCTGGACCCGAGCACAAACGAAGCAATAATTTTTCCCGAGTGCAGTGTCTTCAATTCGCTTGTTATCACTCCTTTCTCAACAAGTCTTATAACTCCATCGGAAAACATTTCTGTATGAATTCCGAGATCCTCTTTACCTTCAAGATGTTTCAGCACTGCTTCGGGTATAGCTCCAATTCCAAGCTGGAGAGTAGAACCATTTTCTATTAAAGAAGAAATATACTTCCCTATTTTCCTGAAGATTTCCTGCTCTTCATCTGAATTATTTTTTTCTTCATACTTTAATTCATTAAGAGGTGCATCTACTTCCACACAGTAATCAATTTTATCTATATGAATAAAAGAATCACCAAGCGTTCTTGGCATCTGAGTGTTGATCTGCGCGATAATAATTTTTGCAACTTCAGTGGCGGGCTTAGTGCATTCTATTCCCACGCCAAAACTACAGTAGCCATACTTATCGGGAGGAGAAACGTTTATCAAAGCCACGTCAATCGGAAGAATACCTTTATAAAAAAGATGAGGAACTTCATAAAGAAAAACAGGAGTGAAATCTGCTCTTCCTTCGTTTACAGCCTTCCTTACATTTCCACCGATAAAAAGAGCATTATGCCTGAATCTTTTTTCCATTGAAGGATGTGAATAGGGAGAGATTCCAAATGTGAGAAGGTGAATAACTTCAACATTTTCCAAATTGTCCGAGTTTTCGCACATCGCATTAAGAAGAACCTGAGGGGTTGCACAACCCGGATGAACATAAACTCTCATATTTGACTTAATAACCGAAACTGCTTGTTCGGGTGTACAAACTTTAGAACGGTATGATTCAATCCATTTCATCTTTTTTATTCTGATTACTCACGTTCCAGGTGCCAGTATTCAGGCGATCTCCATAAACTTGAGAGTACAAGTTCACGTATATAGAAAAATTCCTTGGGCAATTTATCATAAAGTATGGCAAATAGTTCCTGGTGAGAAAGCATTTCATTTTTCCAGGCTTCTCTGTCAATGGACATTACTTTACTAAACTCCTGAGGAGTATATTCCTCAAGACCTTCCCAGTTTATATCATCATATGTGGGAAATCTACCTAAAGGACTTTCAACAGAGTGAGCTTTACCATTGACCCTATC
>CAZUOC010000100.1:0-3069 GCA_964622335.1 uncultured Ignavibacteriaceae bacterium | reverse complement strand
CCATTTAAGCACTCTCATATTCTCCCCGAACCCTGGCCAAATAAATTTTCCATTTTCATCTTTCCTGAACCAGTTAACATTGTATATCCTGGGAGGAATTTTCAACCCCCTGCCAAATTGCAACCAGTGATTGAAATAATCTGCCATATGATACCCGCAGAAAGGTAACATTGCCATCGGGTCTCTTCTGATTTTACCTACTTCTCCAACTGCTGCTGCAGTAGTTTCCGATCCCATTGTTGCCGCCATATAAACACCAAAATTCCAGTTGAAGGATTCATAGACAAGGGGAACTGTAGTACTTCTCCTTCCTCCAAAAATAAACGCACTAACAGGAACACCGTTAGGATTTTCAAACTCAGGGTCGACAGAGGGACACTGACTTATGGGCGCTGTAAAACGGGCATTAGGATGTGCTGCCAGTCTTCCGCTTTCAGGAGTCCATTCGTTGCCTCTCCAATCAATCAGTTTGGGAGGTGGTGTTTCTGTCATCCCTTCCCACCAAACATCACCATCCGGAGTAAGAGCCACATTCGTAAATATCGCATTCTTTCTAATCGAAGCCATAGCATTAGGATTAGATTTGTCGGAAGTACCAGGTGCAACTCCGAAAAAACCGGCTTCGGGATTTATTGCATAAAGTCTTCCATCCTTATTTTCTTTAATCCACGCAATGTCATCACCAATGGTTGTAACTTTCCATCCCTTAAAAGCTTTTGGCGGAACTAACATTGCAAAATTTGTTTTACCGCATGCACTCGGGAATGCCGCAGAAACATAAGTTTTTTCTCCATCGGGAGATTCTACTCCCAATACAAGCATATGCTCTGCCAACCAACCCTCATCCCTTGCCATAGTTGAAGCTATCCTCAATGCAAAACACTTTTTACCAAGTAACGCATTACCACCGTACCCGCTGCCGTAAGACATTATCAATCTCTCTTCAGGGAAATGGACTATATATTTATTTTCTTTATTAGATGGCCAGGGAACATCTTTCACACCTTGTTTTAATGGCATTCCTACAGAATGAAGACAAGGAACAAATTCTTTATCTCCGAGAACATCCAGAGCTTTCCTTCCCATTCTTGTCATTATTCTCATATTAACAACTACATAAGCTGAATCGGTTATTTCAACACCGATATGAGAAATTGGTGAACCAAGGGGACCCATACTGAAAGGAATAACATACATAGTTCTTCCTTCCATACAACCGTCGAAAAGCTTGTTAAGTGTTTCCTTCATTTCTGCAGGTGCAATCCAATTATTGGTAGGACCAGCTTCCTGTTTTCTTA
Source organism: uncultured Ignavibacteriaceae bacterium (assembly GCA_964622335.1). Taxonomy (GTDB): domain Bacteria; phylum Bacteroidota; class Ignavibacteria; order Ignavibacteriales; family Ignavibacteriaceae; genus RBG-16-34-14. Next base: position 1,771 of record CAZUOC010000100.1, on the reverse strand, counting down.
AGCTGCAAATAAATGTCCTGCCTTCAACCCTTGCAACATCTGAAGGATCTGAAAATGCCAGGTAACTATTTGGTCTCTTCTTTTCATTGAGCTTTGTAAATGTACCTGCCTTAACAAGAAGACCACATAATTCATCATATTCTTCCTGTGAACCGTCACACCAGTGCACGTTAACTGGTTTGCAAAGAGAGATACAATCATTTACCCAATTCAAAAGTGTCTGATTTTTTACATAAACAGGATGTTCCATTTTTTCCTATCTTTTAAAGGTGAATGATGATGTTACAAATAAATACAAAGTATCTTTCAATTTCAACAATGTAAAAAACTCTTTCGTTGTATCTAAGATTGAAAAGTTTAAATTGATTCCCGTTATCTCCTGAAAAAGCGCAATGAAGAATAATAAATCCGAAACATATCACAAATATAAAAAAGTAGGGACTAAGTTTTTCTGTTTTATTTTAGTCTCACTTCTTTCGGTTTCAATTCTTTCTAACCTGCCGGGATGCGGCAAATCATTTTCAAAAGATGAAAAAATCAAATCATCATTTAAGCTAATTAACCAGGATAGCTCCAAAGTTACATTCCCGGATGATTTTACCAATAAAGTGACTGTAATAGGATTTATTTATACGAATTGTCCCGACATTTGTCCTTTAACCGTTCACTATATGCAGCAAATACAGGAGAAACTAACGAAAGAAGGAGTTGGGGATGTTGATTTTGTTGCTCTGAGTTTTGATCCTAACAGAGACAAACCTTATGTACTAAAAAAATATGCGGATGTAAGAGAAATTAATCTTTCTAATTTTGAATTTCTTACAGGAAACAAAACCGAAATAGATTCCTTACTAAAAATTATGAATGTTTTTGCTTTCCCCGGTGATACAACAAAAGGACCGAACGGGGAAAATTTCTATTATATGACTCATACAGACAGAATAACCTTAATTGATAGAAACGGAAATATCAGGGAAGATTATTCGGGAAGTCATGTTGATATTAATAGACTACTTGAAGATATAAAATCATTAATCTGAGGCGTTATAGTGAATATTTTATTTTTCTTTCTTTTCTTTCTTTTTTCAACACAGGGAGATAATGTCCAGGTAAAAGATGCATGGATAAGACCGGCAGATACAGGAATGAACAGTGCACTTTATTTTAAGATCGTTAATGAATCTGATAAAGCGGATACTCTTTACAAAGTAACATTTGAAGATGCAGGCATGGTTATGATGCATGAATCTTACAAAAAGGGAGATATGATGGGGATGAGAATGGTAAACGATATAGTGATAAAACCCCATTCAACTTTTGAATTAAAGCCGGGCAGTTTTCATATAATGCTGATGATGTTGAAAAAAGATTTGAAGAAAGATGACGAGAAAGAATTTGAACTTTATTTTAAATCAGGGAAAAAAATAAAAGAGAAGGCGGTAGTCATAGATAAGTTTTAATTAAAAGTTCTCTCCGGAATTCATCCCAGTGCTGATGTAAAAAGAAAAATATCCTCAACCATTTTAACGGTTTACAATTATTTACCTCAAGGAATAATCTCAGCTTCCCTGTTTCGTTGGTAGCGTCTTTCATAAAACAATCTCCCAATTTCTGCACCGATAATAAAAACAACGGAGGAATAGTAGATCCAGAATGCGACAACAACACCAAGTGCATAAGCGCCATATATTCTTCCAAATGCTGCATAGTTGTGCAGGTAAAAACCAAAAAGCTGTTTGGCTGCTTCCCACAAAAGCGCAGCCCAGAGTGC
>CAZUOC010000099.1:0-6849 GCA_964622335.1 uncultured Ignavibacteriaceae bacterium | reverse complement strand
AATGAAAAGAAAAAGAATAATATGAAAGATGAAAAGCAGCCTGAAGAATCACCAAAAAATAAAAATGAAGAAATAAAGAATGAAAAAGAAATATCTTCATCTGAAGAAGAAAAAATAACAGAAGAAGAGAAGAAAATTATTGAGCTGGAAAACCAGGTTGCTGAACTTAAGGATAGATTCCTTAGGAAAGCTGCTGAATTCGAGAACTATAAAAGACGAACTGAAAATGACCAGTTAAACTTAATTAAGTATGCTGCTGAATCTTTCATAATTAAACTTTTACCCGTGATCGATGATTTTGAAAGATCGCTCGAACATATCGATTCAGCAAATGAAGCGTTTAAAGAAGGAATAAAACTGGTTTATGATAAACTGATGAAAGTCCTGGATGAGCAGGGTGTAAAGAAAATGGATGCGGTTGGAAAACCATTTGATGTTAATTTTCACGAAGCGCTTATGCAAAGGAAAGATGATAAAACAGAACCTCATACAGTGCTGGAGGAACTGGAGAAAGGATATCTTTACAAAGACAGAGTTATAAGACATGCTAAAGTTGTAGTTAGCGAAGATACATCAGAAGAATCAGTTGGAAGTGATAAAAACGAAGAAGGAAAAGAAAATTAAATTTTATGGCTAAAAGAGATTATTATGAAGTGCTTGGTATTGACAGGAGCGCCACCAAAGAAGATATCAGAAAAGCTTACAGAAAAATGGCGATGCAATATCATCCCGACCGGAATCCTGACGATAAATCTGCTGAAGAAAAATTTAAAGAAGCAGCAGAAGCTTATGAAGTTTTAAATAATGATGATAAGAAAGCACGTTACGACAGGTATGGACACGAAGGCGTTAAGAGTGGTTATGGCTCACAAGGATTTACAGATATAAATGATATCTTCTCACACTTTGCCGATATTTTTGGCGGCGGCGGGGGTTCTATATTCAATGATTTCTTTGGCGGACAAAGAACAGGCAGAAGACGTTCCGGAGGCATTCCCGGTTCTGATTTAAAAGTTACACTTAAGTTAACACTTGAAGAAATTGCTGATGGGATTTCTAAAAAAATAAAATTAAAAAAATTCATTAAGTGCGATGAATGCAACGGCACAGGTGCGGAAGGCGGTTCATCAACAAAAACATGTCCTGTTTGCAACGGTTCCGGTGAAGTTAGATCTGTTTCAAGGTCAGTCTTCGGACAGTTTGTAAATATTCAAACGTGCACCAATTGCAGCGGTGAAGGTGTTGTGGTTGACAATCCTTGCAAGAAATGTCGAGGAGATGGAAGAATACAGGAAGAAGTTACGGTAAAGATTGATGTCCCGGCTGGCGTATATGAAGGAAGTTATATGACACTTCGTGGCGAAGGGAATTCCGGAAGAAAAGGCGGTCCATCCGGTGATCTTTTGGTTATGTTCCAGGAATTACCTCATGAATATTTTGTACGAAACGGTGATGATATCTTATATGAAATATTTATTAGTTACCCCGATGCAGTTTTGGGAACCGAAGTAGAAGTTCCAACGTTTAATGGGAAAGCAAAACTTAAAATTGACGCAGGCACTCAACCGGGTAAATTATTAAGGATGAGGGACAAAGGAATTAAACATCTTAATTCATCAGGTCACGGCGACCAGATGGTAAAAGTCAATATTGATGTTCCAAGGAAGATTAACTCAAAAGAAAAAGGACTGCTTAAAGAGCTTGCTGATCTACAGAATATCAAGAATGCCGGCAGACGTGATGGAAAAAACTTTTTTAAGCGTATGGGTTTTTAGATTTTTTCTTTAACAGAATAAACTTATTTGGGGGTGTTAAATGTTAAAAAAATTATCGATACTTATTGGACTAACAGAAACTGAAATAAAAGTTCTTCTTTTTTTAATTTCTGCTTTTATTTTAGGATTTGGATATAAAACTTTCTTTAACTATGATGATGCTGATAACCCAAGAAATTTTGATTATTCAAAAGAAGACAGCATTTTCTATGCTGCGGGGAATGAATATGATTCCGCAGAAACTGATAAATCAGTTGACTATAAGCGGGAAGTTTTAGATTTTAATGAAAGTAATTTTACCGAAAGTAATACCAGGCAAACTCCTGAAGAAAAGAGTATTAATATCAATTCTGCAAAGCTTGAGGATTTAATTCTGTTACCCGGAATTGGTAAAAGTACTGCTGAAAAAATATTGGAGTTGAGAAAGAAAACAGGCGGTTTTAAGACTCTGAATGACTTGTTAGATGTGAAGGGAATAGGAGAGGTAAAATTCAACAAAATAAAAAAGTATATCTTTATTGAGTAAATTTTAATTTTTAATCCCCGGAGGGAAAATGGCTAAATCTGAACCCTGGTATCTTCATGCAGGACTATACACGATCATTGTTATACTAATAATTATTTTGATTAAGGTTGCTATACTTGATCCGAAACAAGTTTTAAACGAAGAGAAATTCAATAAAGAGGAATCCCGCCTGAGAATGCACAATCTAAAAGAAGCTGAGATTTTATATGAAAAAAAATTCGGAAGATTTTCCGGCAGCCTCGATTCTCTCATAAATTTTGTAAAGACCGACAAGATGGTTGACAGTATAATGGTGGCTATTGACACCATAACTAAAAGATCTTCCAATCCCTTTGAAAAACTATCCAGCGGAGAATTTACACCTGACAGCCTTTATAGAACGCCCGGGTCTCATCAAAAATATATAGTGAAGATCGATACTAGCATGACAGCTGATACTGTAATAAATCGCCGTGGAAAAATAATAAGGATCGATTCTACCACGGTTATCGGGTCAAAATATTATATCGAAGACCCTGATGGATATGGAACCATTGGCAGCCTTGATAACGATGCTCTGAAAAATACAGCTTCGTGGGAGTAAAATATTTTGCGAATTGCGGGTAATGAAAATCATACCGGATTTACTCTCACATCCGCAAAAGTTCAGCTTGTAGAAGTATGTTTTAGAAATGAAAAATTTATTCTTCAGAACATCGATGAAGCTTATTTTGATGAGCATCTGAATCTTACCGAAGATAAAGAAACAAAAATTACTTCTGTTCTGCAAACAGCCTTTAATGAGCTGCTGATAAGAAACCACCTGTCTGCCGGAAGCATTTCCTTTACTTTACCGGTTGAAATGTTTTACACAGTTCAAATCCCTTATGACAATACACTTCTTTACCAGGATTTGCTTGAAGAAATCAGGTGGGAATTATCAATTCTCTTCCCTTTTGTAAATCCAAAAGAACTTGTAATTCAACATATTGAAATTGAAAAAAATAAAATTCTCAAACGAGATACAATCCTTGTTAGCGCTCTCAGAAGAAAATATTTACAGATGATAAAATATTTCTGCGATGAAAATAATCTTGCCTTAAAATTTGTGGATAACAGTCACTTTGCTTCTGAAAGAGCTCTTTCTTCAGTTTTCAATTTAAAAGATACTATAATGCTAAGCCTTTTTGTAGGCAGCAATTGTTTATCGTTAATATTTTCTTTAGAGGGAAAACCCGTTCTATTTAAGACAATCGCTTATAATTCTGCAGCAGAAATTCCGGATATAATCTTAAAAGAAACATCTCCGAGTGAAACTGTAAATATCAACAGGTCACTTATTGATTCGGCATACATTTCCGGTGAAGATATTTCCGATTCGTTTGTTGGCTCGTTAAATTCAAATACGGGAATTGAATTTAGACGTTTCAATCCATTTGAAAATATAAGCCCAGATCCAAGATTGCTTGAGAATAATAATTTCTCACAGAAGTTTAATGCATTCTCTCCTGCCGCTGGCATTGCATACAGGTTAGCCTGAAAATCCTTACTTTCCTTTAATAGTGAAATTCTATTATGAAGATGCGAATAATTTCCGGTGAGTTTAAAAGCAGGCTGATAAACGTACCGGATTCAAAGCTTATCCGCCCAATGACCGACCGTGTTAGAGAAACATTATTTAATCTTCTGAATAACAAAATAAATTTCAATGGGATAAAAGTTCTCGATCTTTATTCGGGCTCAGGTTCTTTGGGAATTGAATGTGTAAGCCGCGGTGCTTCAGACGTTCACTTTGTCGAAAAAAATTTTCAAATTTATAAAAACCTAATGAAAAATATTAATTCTCTTGGGATCGGAGAAAAATGCACAGTACACAAAATGGAAGCAATAAAATTCAGTAATTCTTTTTCTGAAATGAATTTTGATCTTGTACTTGCAGACCCGCCTTTTTTTAAAGATGATGTTTATGAGGCAACAAAAAATATCTTTGCTAATAAATTTCTCAATAAAGAAAGTTTTATGATCATAGAAAGATCAATTCAAACAAAAGAAAAAGATATCGTAAATTTTAACACAGAACCTTTCAAAATTATCGGCGATGCTTGCCTTTATGAAGTACGAAACTAACCTAATATAATTCACAACATGGGTTGAATCCCTATGGGATTCTGACTATTACTGTACTATCTTTTTATAAACGTTGAATCCCTAACGGGATTCTGTCAAAAAATCCCGTAGGGATTTAATATTTGTAACCAATTCAAAATTCACTACAAACTCAAAGAACACTCTAAGTGTTCAATATCTAATGTTAAAACTCCTTAATTTCATAAAAACATTTTTCTTCTTATGTTTATATAAATGAACATTATAATTTAAGGTATGTTATGAGAAAAGTAATTTACCCCGGCACCTTTGATCCGGTTACTTACGGACATATAGATATTATCAAAAGAGCAATCGATCTTTTTGATTTTGTCGCCGTCACTGTTGCCGTTAATCCTTCAAAGAAACCTCTTTTTTCTTTTAAAGAAAGAGTTGGCATGCTCAAAGAAAGTCTTAAAGAATTTGATAACATTTCAGTGGATTCATTCGATGGATTAGTTGTTGATTATGCACATAAAGTCGGTGCAATAGGAATAATAAGAGGACTTCGCGCTGTAAGTGATTTCGAATATGAATTCCAGATGGCACTGATGAACAGGAAGCTCGCAAAAGATGTTGCGACAATTTTTTTAATGCCTCACGAAAAATACACTTATCTCAATTCCTCGATCGTTAGAAATTTAGCCGAGTTAAAAAGTGATGTCAGTGATTTTGTACCTGTACCTGTTCAAAGGGCATTCAAAAAGAAGCTCTCTGTGAAAAAATGAAATTTGTTTTATTACTAATTCTTACAGCCGGTTTATTTTCATTTTGTTCAAAAGAAATTAGAGAACCGGGAAAGAAACTTACCGAAAAGGATCTCAAAACAATGGCAGATTCACTGGCAATAAATATAATGATAATTGATACTCACATCGATGTTCCTTATAGACTCTCAGAGCATTGGGAAGATATTTCTAAAAGAACTAAGCAAGGAAATTTTGATTACCCAAGAGCTAAAGAAGGTGGATTAAATGCAGCTTTTTTTGCTATTTACACTTCAGCTGAATTAGAGGAAAAAGGCACATCAAAAATTACTGCTGAAAAATTAATAACAATGGTTAAAAACATTGTAAAAGATAATCCCGGTAAGTTTGCACTTGCAAGATCAGTTGCAGATGTTACAAAACAATTTAATACAGGTGTAATCTCTTTTCCTATGGGAATGGAAAATGGTTCCCCCATAGAAGGGAAAATCGAAAATCTCAAATATTTTTATAATGAAGGAATAAGATATATCACCCTTGCTCATTCCAAAAGTAATCACATAAGCGATTCTTCTTATGATGAAAACAAAAGATGGAATGGTCTTAGTCCATTTGGGAAAAAGGTTGTTGAAGAGATGAACCGACTCGGAATAATGGTAGATGTCTCCCATGTATCGGACAGTGCTTTTTACCAGGTACTCGAAATAAGCGAGGCTCCGGTTATTGCTTCACATTCTTCCTGCAGATTCTTTACTCCCGGATGGGAGCGCAATATGTCGGACGAAATGATAAAAACGCTTGCAAAAAATGGAGGAGTAATCCAGATAAATTTTGGCTCTTCATTCTTAAGCGGCGAAATCAGAAATAAAATCAATGCAAATTACACTTACATTAATAAATATATCAAAGAAAAAAATCTTACCGGAGAAAATGCTGCTAAATTCAGAACAAAATATTTACGGGAACATCGTCCCGGATATGCAAATGTTAATGATGTTGTAAAACATATTAATCATGTTGTAAAGCTTGTAGGAATAGATTATGTCGGCATTGGTTCTGACTTTGATGGAGTTGGAGATTCACTTCCTGAAGGATTAAAAGATGTTTCGCAATATCCTAATTTAATTTACGAATTGCTTAAAGCAGGTTACTCAGACAACGACATCAAGAAAATATGCTCAGGAAATATTTTAAGAGTCTGGTCTGAAGTAGAAAAAATTGCAAAAGAAAAACAAGGTTGAACATAACTCCTATCTTAAAATAGTTGACAATTGTTAACTAAAACAAATCAATTATTTTTTTTCAAAAGAAGATTTTAACTTATCAGTTGTTTAATTTTACAATCGACAAAAAAATATTTTAGAGAGGCACACAATTGAAACCACTATCTGATTTAGTTTCTTCCATCCAAGAGAGCAAAACACTCGCTATAACTTCGCTTATAAAAAAATTAAAAGCAGAAGGCAAAAACGTTTTAAGTTTCAGTGCAGGTGAACCTGACTTCCCTACTCCGGCATTTATTAAAGAAGCAGCAATAAAAGCAATCAACAATAATTTTACTTACTATACGCCTAATGAAGGATATCCTGACTTAGTTAAAACAGTTATAAAAAAGTTTAAAGAAGATAATGGTCTCGAGTTCAATCCCGAAAATATTATTGTATCGGACGGCGCTAAACATTCTTTATACAATATTTTGCAGGCAATCTGCAATCCT
>CAZUOC010000098.1:0-6859 GCA_964622335.1 uncultured Ignavibacteriaceae bacterium | reverse complement strand
ATTTTCGCTTAAACATTTTATAACCTATTTATTGCTCGGCATATTGATGTTTGCATCGAATTTCCTTAACACAAATTTATTTAGTTTCGGAAATCATAATTTTACTGTCTGGTTTGTGCTTTCCGTTCTTTGTTTTGCACTCGGTTGGTATGTGAATAAAAGTCTTGGCTGGAGAACCGGCGGGAAAATAGTTTTCTCGTTGATTATTGCTGCTACGATTATAAGCATAATGATAATTACATTTTTCAGGGATTATTTTGCTGCGAACGAACTCTTAACAGAAAATCTTATTCTTTACAGCTTACGGAATGTAACTCTTGGTGCAATGGCTTTCTTTGGTATGGCAATCTCTGAAGTTTTAACTCTTGAAAAAGAAATAGCTGTTATAAAAGAAAGGCTCGGGATATTTGAAGGTGAGTTAAAAGATGCGAAGAAGGAAGCTGAGCTTGAAATAAGAGAAGCAAAAATCGAAGCAAAAAAAATAGTAACCGAAGCCGGAATAACAGCGAAGGAAATAATGTCAAAGAAAAACAAAGTTGAAAATGAACTAAAAGAATTTATCCAGGCAGAAAAAGAATTGATTAGAAAATATGAAGACGTTTAATTATTGACGAAAATGTTTAAGCAGAATTTAGATAAAATAAATTACCCCGAAACAGAACAAAAAATTTTAGAGTTCTGGGAAAAGAATAAGATTTTTGAAAAAAGCATTTCTTCAAGAGACGAAAAGAAATCTTTTACTTTTTATGAGGGTCCGCCAACCGCAAACGGCAAACCCGGCATTCATCATGTAATGTCGAGGGCACTAAAAGATATTGTCTGTCGTTATAAAACTCTTCAGGGTTTCAAAGTTGAAAGAAAAGCCGGATGGGATACCCACGGTCTCCCTGTCGAAATTGAGGTTGAAAAAAAGTTAGGCATTAAACAGAAAAGTGAAGTTGCTGTATATGGAGTAGAAAAATATAACCAGGCTTGCCGCGATTCTGTTTTTGAATATCTTGATCTATGGGGAAAAATGACAACAAGAATGGGATACTGGGTTGACCTTGACTCTGCTTACATAACGCTTAAAAATGAATATATCGAATCTGTCTGGTGGGCATTAAAAACTCTTTTTGATAAGGGACTTATTTATAAAGACTATAAAATTGTTCCACAGGATCCAAAGTCCGAAACGGTACTTTCATCTCACGAACTTGCTCTCGGTTACAGGGAAACAAAAGATCCATCAGTTTATGTTTTATTTAATATTAAAGATTCTGATGAGCACTTTCTCGTTTGGACAACAACTCCGTGGACATTAATCTCAAATGTTGCTCTTGCAGTTGGTGCTGATGTTGATTATGTGAAGATTAAGCATAACGATAAAAAAATTATTCTTGCAAAAGACAGGCTTTCTGTAATCGAAGGCGATTATGAAATACTTGAGGAGATGAAAGGGAAAAAGCTTGAAGGAATCGAATACGAACAGCTTCTTCAATATGTAAAGCCGGATAAGAAAGCTTTTTATGTTACTCTTGGAGATTTTGTAAGTACAGAAGACGGTTCAGGTATTGTTCATATTGCCCCTGCATTTGGTCAGGATGATTATGAACTATCAAAAAAATATAATCTTCCAATGCTTCAACCTGTTACCAGAGGAGGATTATTCACAAATGAAGTAACTGACTATGCAGGAATATTTGTTAAGGATGCTGATAAGGATATAATTATAAAGTTGAAGTTGGAAGACAAGCTTTATAAGAAAGAAACGATTGTTCACTCTTATCCTTTTAGCTGGCGCCACGAAGATGTTCCTGTAATTTATTATGCACGCGAATCCTGGTTTATTAAGACAACTTCTATTGCTGACAGAATGGTTGAACTGAATAAAACAATTAACTGGCAGCCACCTGAAGTTGGTGCAGGAAGATTTGGGAACTGGCTTGAGGAAAATAAAGATTGGGCACTTTCCCGCGACAGGTTCTGGGCAACGCCGCTTCCAATCTGGCTTAGCGAAGATGGTGATATGCTTGCAATCGGAAGCATAGAGGAACTGAAGAAAGGTTTCATCGAAGAAAACGGAAAGCAAATCTCTGTAAGTGAAGTAAAGGATATTGATCTCCATAAACCTTTTGTTGATAAGGTAATGTTTGAGAAAAACGGAAAGATTTATAAAAGAACTCCCGAATTAATCGATGTTTGGTTCGATTCAGGAGCAATGCCTTTTGCTCAGTATCATTATCCTTTTGAAAACAAAGAACTTTTCGAAAAGAAATTTTTCCCTGCAGATTTTATTTGTGAAGGAATTGATCAGACACGTGGATGGTTCTATACTCTTCATGCAATTGCTACAATGTTGTTTGATAATGTTGCTTACAAAAACATTATTGTAAATGAATTGATCCTTGACAAAAAAGGATTGAAGATGTCCAAAACAAAGGGCAACACAGTCGATCCTTTTCAATTGTTTGATAAATATGGAGCCGATGCAACCAGATGGTATCTTGTAACTAACAGTCCGCCGTGGAGACCAACACTTTTTGATGAAGAATCACTTGGAGAGACTCAAAGAAAATTTTTCGGAACTCTTCTTAACACATATTCTTTCTTTGCGCTTTACGCTAACATTGATAAGTTCACGTTTAAAGAGGATTTAATTTCTTATCAGAACAGATCCGAAATTGACAGGTGGATAATTTCAAAGCTCAATTCTCTTGTTAAAGAATATACTGACCTTATGGATGCTTATGAAGTTACAAAAGCTGCAAGAGCGGTTTCAAACTTTACAATCGATCATCTTTCAAACTGGTATGTTAGAAGGTGCAGAAGGCGGTTCTGGAAGTCTGAAATGAATGAGAACAAACTTTCGGCTTATCAAACTCTTTATGAATGCCTTGTTACTGTTTGCAAACTTCTTTCACCATTTGCTCCTTTTCTTGCAGAAGAGATTTATATCAATTTAAATGCTGTAACGAAGAAAGAGCCGTTTGAGTCTGTTCATCTTTCAAAGCTGCCGGAAGTAGTTTATAATGATGCAGAACTTGAAGAAAAAATGGAAATTGCACAGCAGGTGGTTTATCTTACAAGGACTCTGCGTGCAAAGGCAAATCTGAAAGTAAGACAGCCTTTAAAGAAAATTATGGTTGTGGTTGACAAGACCAAAAGAGATGCTTTAAAATATATGAGAAGTGTAATACTCGATGAGGTAAATGTTAAAGAGCTGGTTGTGCTGGATGATAACTCTGAAATTGTAAGTAAATCTGCAAAAGCAAATTTTAAATCAATTGGGCCTAAATTCGGCAAAAAGGTAAAAGCTGTTGGAGAAGCCATTAAATCTTTTAGTAAAGATGAGATTTCGCAAATTGAGTCAGGAAAAAAAATCGAATTAAATATAGAAAATGAAAAAATTTTGGTATCTTCAGAAGATGTAGAAATAGTAAGTTCGGAAATTAAAGATACTGTTGTTGAAAGCGGAAATGGCGTAACAGTTGCTGTAGATACTGAACTTACTAAAGAATTGATAGATGAAGGTTTGGTGAGAGAATTTGTAAACAGGATACAAAATATGAGGAAGGATGCAGGTTTTGAAGTTACCGATAGAATTAAGATATTCTTTAATGGAAGTGAAAAACTTATCGATGCAGTAAATTCTTTTAAGGATTATGTTTCCACAGAAACTCTTGCTGAAAGTTTGATTTCCGGCGAAATTAAAAATGGAACTGCTGATTCTGCTTTTCAAAGCAAGCAGGATTGGAAAATTGGTGAGTTTGACTGTACAATTCAAATAGAAAAAGTAAGTTTTAAATAAGGAGATTGATAATGGCAAAAACCAAATCAAAAAAATCCGCTCCTAAGAAGGTTTCCAAGAAGAAACCAGCCAAAGCTAAAAAGAAAAAGAAAGTTGTGGCATCTTCTAAAAAAGCTTTGAGAACAAAAAAAGTAAAAAAATCGTCCACTAAAAAATCTGTAAAGAAAAAGGAGAGTATGGCTGAAAGAACGAAGAAGAAAACTGTTGCTAAAAGAGTAACTGCCAAAAAGGCAATTGCCCCCGCAAAGAAAAAGGCAGTAAAAAAAGTAAAAGTTCAGACTAAGGCAAAAACCGAACAAGCTAAACCTGTCGAACCGAAAATTAAAATTGAAGATATAAAAGGTTACAGCAAAAGAGATCTTGATCATTTTAAGGAAATAATTCTTGAAAAGAGGGACGAAATAATTGAACAGCTTCAGAATCTTAAAGATCAAATGCTCGACCCAACAACAGGCGAGTATATAAATGAAAATTCTCCCTATTCGCTTCACATGGCTGAACAGGGAACCGATGCAATGGAAAGAGAGAAAACTTTTCTATATGCACAAAGAGAAAATAAGTTTCTCGGTTATCTTGAAGATGCACTTAAAAGAATTGATGCGGGCACTTATGGAATTTGCATCGAATGCGTTGAAGAACCCCAACATCTTTGTGAGACCTGCCCATTAGTTCCCAGAGCACGGCTTGAAGCAGTGCCTCACAGCCAGCTTTGCCTTCCGATGAAGCAAAAGAAGGAAAGAGGATAAATATTTGTGCCTATAATGTTTTTTAAGTTATTGCGAATGTGAAAAAGATTTGAGAATAGTATTTGTTTCTGTTATCATTGTTGTATTAGACCAGCTTTCAAAAATTTTTGTCAAGGGATTTTCAATACCTTTTCTCAATATTCATTTTATAGGAATGATGCAGGGACAGAGGATTCCTATAATCGGGGATTTCTTCAGATTAACTTTTATTGAAAATCCAGGGATGGCTTTTGGATACGATCCGGGAAGCCAGGCTAAATTGTGGATTTCTCTTTTCTCTCTAATAGCAAGCGCAGGATTGTTTGTTTATCTTTATTATATAAGAAATCAAAATCTTAGTCTTCGTTTATCGATAGCTTTTATTCTGGGTGGTGCTGTCGGTAATCTCATCGACAGAATGTTTTACGGAGTATTTTACGGATACGCTTCTTTATTTTATGGTAAGGTTGTGGACTTTTTGGATTTTGATTTTTTCAATGTCACTTTCTTTGGAAGAAGCTACGACCGGTGGCCTATATTTAATCTTGCAGATGCAGCGGTTTCAATAGGGGTTCTTATTTTAATTCTTTTTTACAAAAGGCATAATAAAGAAACAGAAGAAGGGCAGACTTTTGAAACTAATTTGCAGGCTGAGGGTAACACGGGTCAACAGATCATAAAAGAAGAATTGAATGGCGAAGCTGATAAAAGAAAAGAGATACCGGATTGAAGTTCCTGCCGGTAAGAAAAAAGAACGGCTCGATGTTTTTCTCGCCAGCCAGATTGAAAATGCCACACGATCAAGAATCCAGAAATTAATTGAAGCCGATCTTGTAACTGTTAACGGTAAAAAAGTAAAAGCAAGTTATACGGTTCTGCCGAATGATATAATTGAAGCATCTCACCCGATAACTCCGCGACCCGAAAAAGCCGAACCTGAAGAAATTCCACTCGATATTGTTTATGAAGATGAATTCCTGCTTGTTGTAAATAAACCTGCCGGAATGGTTGCACATCCTGCTTATGCTAATTATACAGGAACACTTGTAAATGCACTTCTTCATCATACAAAAAGCTTAAGCGGATTGAATGAACCGGGAAGACCGGGAATTGTTCATCGCATCGATAAGAACACAAGCGGACTTCTTGTCGTTGCCAAAGATGATTTTACGCATGCAAAACTGGCAGAACAATTTTCAAAACATTCAGCCGAAAGAGAATACAGGGCAATTTGCTGGGGAATTATAAAAGATACTAAAGGAGAGATTTCAACCAACATTGCAAGAAGTAAAAGCGACAGGAAAAAATTTGCAATCAGTCTGCCTGACCAGCAGACAGGTAAAACTGAAGGTAAGGCTGCAATAACTTTTTATGAAGTGATCGAGCGTTTTGAATTTGTAACGTACCTTAAACTGAATTTGAAAACAGGGAGAACGCACCAGATAAGAGTTCATCTTTCAGGAATAAATCATCCTGTTTTCGGAGATGAAACTTACGGCGGAAGAAAAATTGTTTATGGAATTCAACTTCCTAAAATGAAAAGCCGGATAGAAAATCTTTTAGAGATAATGCCGAGACAAGCGCTTCATGCAAAAACCCTTGGTTTTTTACATCCTCGTAAAAAAGAATTTATGAGATTTGATTCTAAACTGCCTGAGGATATGAAGGAATTGTTAGAGAAGTTGAGTAATTAATTATGGAAATGATATCATACTTATGTATAAAGAAAATCCCAATCAGAACCCAGAACCCATCTAAGAGCTGAAAGTTTACCATTCAACATTCCCCACTCAAAGTCATCCCAAGGGCCGAGGTTTTTCAATCCATATTTTTGTTCAATCTTTTTAGCAGCTTTCCTTGCCCCATCATAAATTTCTCTAGGGGTTTCATTAGGTCTATATTTACCAGCAGGAATTTTATCTACAATTTTATGTTTTCCTGTTTCAATTTTATATAACCAATATTGATGCCTGTTGTACCAAATCTTATCTAGTAATTCGTTCTCAGCAGCAATAATCTCAGATAAACTTCTCGGTTCTTCAAACCATTCATTCTCAATCATTATTTCGTTGACTAATTCAGGTCTAATTCTATGAATTGCCTCCGCTAATTTTATGTGGAATTGAGATTTTATTTTGGAAAAATACATCGCAATATCAGGATGTGGAATTTTGTCATTTCCATTAGGTAAACTAAAATCATTCTTATTATGGGTAACAAATGCAAATCTTATACCTGTAGAACTTTTGTTTTGAATACAAGCAGCATATGTTTCTATAATCATTGCGTCATTAAAACTATTTTTATTATGAGGTATAAGAATCATATGTACATATTTAAATCC
>CAZUOC010000097.1:0-6890 GCA_964622335.1 uncultured Ignavibacteriaceae bacterium | reverse complement strand
TAAATAAAAGCCATCTATAAATTCTATTTTTCTTGTATCCGCTTCCATTTTTGTTATAACATGAATCTCATTATTTGTTTTTGATAATGATTTTGCTAACTCATAAGAACTTGTTTGGGTACCACCTATACAATGTGGTGGGAAATCAGGTACTAAAATACATATTTTCATTATAACACATGTCCAAATTTTAAATTTGCTTTTTTAATTCTTTTGCAGGAATTCCAACATAAATGGTGTTTGCTGGGACATCTTTGTTCACAAAGGCCAGTGCACCGACAATAGCATTTTCACCAATTGTAACACCCGGCATTATCACGGCATTTGAACCAATTTTGCAATTTTTCTTTAAAACAACCTTACCTTTTTTGTCATCTATAGTTGAATTACTTATTATTACACAGCCAAAACCTATTTTTACATCATCCTCTATTTCTACACCATGCATAGCATCTATTACAGTATTTGCGCCTATTTGTGTATTTTTACCTAATTTAAAATTTTCTTTATACCTTACCAACCAGTGCCATTGTGTCCAACCATAATCATCATATTTGGGTTCTATAATATTATTCATGAAATCAACTTTTTTGTTTTATAATCCTTTCTATTGATGAAACAACATCATCAATATCCCTCCTCTTCATTTTAGGGAAGAAAGGTAGTGATATCAACCTTTTATAAACATATTCTGCGTTCGGGAAGTCGCCTTCCCTAAAACCAAACCCCCTGTAGTAAGGATGTAGGTGAATAGGTATAAAATGGACGCTGGTCCCTATGTTATCCTTCCTCAGTTCGTCTATCACCTTTGACCTGTCAAACCTGTCAATCAGTATCGGGTATATATACCAGGAATGCTTCACGTTGCCAATGGTTTTCGGTGTCGTTATCTCCTTGAACCCGGACAATCTCTTTGTGTAATAATCAGCCAAGGACTTTCTCATTTCTATGAATTTTTCAAGCTTCCTAAGCTGGTGCATCCCGAGGGCTGCCTGAATGTCCGTCATGTTCTCTTTGTACCCGGGATATCCTATCTCATAATACCAGGAACCCTTGTCAGAATACCTCTTCCATGCATCCTTTGTTATTCCATGAAGCCTCAGCGACCTCATCCTCTCTGCTATCTCGTTGCTCTCTGTGGTTATCATCCCACCTTCCCCTGTCGTCATAGTCTTGGTCGCATAGAAGCTGAAGCACGTCGTATCTCCAATGGTCCCTATCTTCCTCCCCCTGTAAAGCGAACCTATTGCGTGGGCAGCATCCTCCTCGACCTTTATGTCATGTTTCTGCGCTATCTCCATGATTGCATCCATGTCTACTGGGTGCCCACCGTAATGGACTGGGATTATCGCCTTCGTCTTGTCTGTTATTTTCTCCTCTATCTTGCTTACATCTATGTTGTAGGTGTCCTTCTCTATGTCGCAGAACACGGGCTTTGCACCATTATGGATTATCACACTGGCAGTTGAGGCAAACGTGAAGGGGGATGTTATGACTTCATCGCCCGGCTTTACTCCCAGAGTCAGTAAAGAAAGGAACAGCGCGCTTGTACAAGAGCTTACAGAAACCGCGTTCCTGGCACCGATGTAATTCCTGAACTCCTCCTCGAACTTCTGGGTCTTGGGCCCCATCGATAGCCACCCCGACCTCAGCGTGTCCGCTACCTCATCTATCTCTTCCTGCTCTATCCAGGGCTTGCAGAAGGGGAGGAACTCTTCCCTTACCGGTTTGTGCTCCATATAATCACTTCAGTTTGTTGAACATTAATTTAAGACCCTCTTCCAGGCCTATCCTGGGCTCGAAACCAATCATTATCCTAGACCTTCCGTAATTGGCTATCGGGTATAGTGATGAAACATCTTTTTGAGGAACGTGCTCTATCCTTGATTTGGACCCTACCATCTTCGTTATCTGTTCAGCCAGCTCCTTTATCTTCGTTTTCCTGCCAGAGCCTATGTTGAATATCTGGTTCTCTGCCTTCTTCTCAAGAGCTTTGAGGTAAGCCTCTATTGCGTCATCTATGTAGAGGAAGTCCCTATGCTGCGAACCGTCTCCTGTTATCGTCAGGTTCTCTCCGGCCATTGCCTTGTTAAAGAATATGTTTATTACACCCTTGCCGTGGGTCCCTCCGTATATGTTAAAGAACCTGAGTATCGTGTATTTTATTCCATACATTGCGCTGTATGCCCTTATGTAATTCTCTGCGGAGAGCTTCGAGCAGCCATACTGCACAACCGGGTGGGTTTCGTGGTCCTCGTCTATAACGTCGTGCTTGGGAATTCCGTATATGGCTGCTGTAGAGGCGAATATGAACCTTTTGACATTGTTCTTCCTGCACCCCTCGAGGAGGGTTATGGTTCCCACAGCATTTATCTCGTTGTCCCTCTTTGGTTGTTCCCTGGATACATTCTCGGTTATCTGGGCAGCAAGGTGGTATACAGCATCAATGCCTTTGGTTGCCTTATCAACAATCTCATCGTCCGTGAGGTTTCCTATGATGTATTCAACTCCGGGTTCCTTTCCCTTAACGAGCTCAAGAACCCTTACCTTATGGCCCATTTTAAGCAGCCTTTTGACTAGATAAGAGCCAACGAAGCCCGAACCGCCCGTCACTAGGATTTTCATGTTATCGCACCAACCTAAATAATTCTATATACCTTTTAGCTGTAGTTTTTATATCAAAAAGCGTTTTAATTCTATTTCTGGCTTTTATTCCCATGGATTTGCACTTGTTTTTGTTTTCAATCATAAAAATTATGCTTTGTTCAAGCGATTCTATATCCGATTCTGGTATTAAAATTCCAGTTTTTTTATTTATAACTTCTGTTCTCGCCTTGAAATCAGTAGATATCATCGGGGTTGAACAAGACATGGATTCAAAAACAACGCTGGGCAATGGATCATATCCCTTAGAATGCAATATTGTGAAATCACATGCAGAATAATATTTAGGCATTTCCTTTTCTGGGATATTTACATTTATACTCACATGTTCTTTTAAACCAAGTTTTTTTACTGTATTTTTTATTTCATTCAAATATCCTGTCTTAAGTGAAACGTCTGCCCCCGCTATAAGAAGTGTTGTTTTAGGGTGATTTTTTATTATTTTTGGCATTAGTTCTATTGCCTCTTTCATTCCCTTTTCGGGCGATATTCTACTAATACATCCCATTACATTTTCATTATACTTCAAATTGTTTCTAATTTTATTATCGTATTTATTTTTTGAATAATGCTCTGTATCAACACCGTTATATATTAGTTCTATCTTTTTTTTGCTTATATGAAAACCGAGTTCTTTTCTGTAATTATCATACAACTCTTTTGTTACCATAACTATTTTTTTGGATTTTCTACATGTATGTTTAAAAAGAGGTTGATTATATGATTTAGTGGCCATTTTTTCTAAAATACCTTTGGGGGTATTTGGTATTGCAAAGTTTGATACATTCATCGGAGAGCCATGATCTGTAAATATAATCGGTGTTTTAAATTTTGATTGATAAAAAACATTTGACCCCGTCTGTATTACATCGAATTTAATTTTGTTTTTATATAATTTAGTTTCTCTGTAACTTGATATCAAGAATCTTGGTAGGCTTATTAAAGGTCCTTGCTTATATCTATGAACATGGATTCCATCAATTTCTTGGTATTTTTTATCCCCTTCCCCCATTATTGAAAAAACATGTGTTTCTATTTCTTCATTGGCCAAAGCTCTGGATAGATAAAATGGAAAGTTGTTCGTTCCAGATTCTATAACATCATTAATTGAAGAAGGATATCTTTGTATATGCCCTGTGAGAATTGCCACTTTCATATCTTTTTATACACCTCATCAATTTTTTTAGATATAACATAATATGAATAATCCTTTACTACTGTTCTTCTCGCCTCTTTTTTTATTTTCAAATTGTTTGAATTTATGATTGCTTTTTTAAGCGTTTTTAAAAAAATATTGTAATTGTTTTTCTGTACTATAAACCCGTTCCTGTTGTTTATTACTTTTGATATATCACCAACATCTGTAGCCACACAAACAATGCCAGAAGACATTGCCTCCAACAGTGTTAATGGCAAACCCTCCCATTTGGATGGTAAACAAAAAACATCTGCGGAATTAAATAGTTTGTTCATTTTTTCATCTTTTACAAAACCCAAGAATTTTACATTGTCGGTTTTCATTTTTCTTTTCATTTCTTTATAATAATTTATGTCTGGCCCCTTTCCTGCTACAATGACCTCAAAATCAATATCTTTAATGTCCTCAGAAGCCATCAGAAGAAACTCTATTCCTTTTATTCTATTTATTAAACCAACATATAAGATGATTTTTTTATTAGGAAAGCCAAAACTTTTCTTTATTTTATTTTTATTTTTTAATGGATAGAAAACATCAGTATCAACACCACCAGATATTACAGAAATTCTCTTTTCTGGAGCAATTAATCTAACATGTTCTTTCAATTCATCGCTTACGCATATTATATAATCGGATTTCCTCAACTCAAATTTTTCTATATTTCTTGAGATTTTAGGTAGTAGTTTTTGAATTATATATCCACCATATAGTTCTCTTGTGTTTTTTCTTGTTTTTAATTCATTTGTCCAATTGCCATGAACTGTTCTTATAATCTTCATTTTCTTGTTTCCAATTTTCGCTACACTAGCAAAAAGACAAGACAATGGAGTATTTGCATGGAAAAGTTCTATTTTATTGTTTTTAGATGATTTTATCAAAAAAAATAAAAAGGATAATGCATTGAGAAATGTTTTTTTCTTTGTTTCTTTAATAAGAACAGTAATATTGGGATTTGTGTATTTTGTATCTTTTTTATCTGTACTGACTATGTATATATCATTATTAAATCTAGACAAATGTTTTGAGAGATTTCTTATATAGCTCGAAACACCACCTGTTTCAAGACTTCTAGTCAAAGTCATTATTCGTGCACACATATAGCTTATAATATAACATAACAATATAAGATTATGAATTGTATAGTTACTGGCGGTGCCGGTTTTATAGGATTAAAGCTCTGTGAGTCTTTATTAAAATCTGGTCATAATGTCACAATAATAAATAGGAAGAAACCAAAAAATATAGAAATTTTAATAAAGAATTATTCATCAAAACTTAATTTTATTCATAAAGATGTAATGGATTCACCAGACTACATTTTTGATAATAAAGAATGTATTTTTCATTTTGCTGCAAACCCTATTGTTCAAATGAAAAACCAAAATTATAGGTCATACTTTTATGATAATATATATCCTACGTATAAGCTTCTAGAAAAATGTAAAATCAAGGGAATTAAAAGATTTATTTTTGCTTCTACTTCTGCTGTTTATGGCAGTGCAAAAATTTTACCAACGCCGGAAAATTACAAGCCAATAAGACCTGAATCAATATATGGAGTTTCAAAACTCTCTTCAGAATTGATGATAAGAGCTTTTTCAGAAAGATTTAATATTAAATGTTTAATCTTTAGATTAGCAAATGTAATTGGTGAAACTTCTGATCATGGTGTTATATTTGACTTTATAGAAAAATTATATAAAAATCCTGAAAAATTGGAGATTTTGGGGAACGGTAAACAAAAAAAATCATATCTATATGTGGATGATGTTGTTCGTATTATAATAAAATTGTTTGAGGATGATAATTATAATTTTGAAATATATAATGTTGGTTCAGATGATCAAATAACAGTGAAAGAAATAGCAGATATTATAAAAAACAGGATGGTTTTGTCACCAAAATATGTTTTTACAGAAGAAAAAATAGGGTGGAAAGGAGATATATCTGTCATGTTATTGGATATTAAAAAATTGAAAAATGTTGGTTTATGTCCAAAATATAATTCCAAAGATTCAGTAACCAAAACTGTTTGTGGTATAATAAACGGTTAGTTCCGCGCGCATCCTTCACGCTGAGTTAACATTAGGGGGTTTCTGTATTATAATTATATCAACGGTTTAATAAAACATATACTGACACGGTTTAAATATAGAAATAATAAGAATATGATATGCCAGAAGAGAAAAAAGAATGCATGACTAAATATTATAAAATAATATATTGTTCAATAATAACAGTATCAATCGCCTTCTCTGTGTTCATAACATTGCACTTTTGGGATATCCCATGTAATGAACTAAAGGAGACATATTTTTGGCTATTCAGCTCGCTTTTACAGGGCTATGTCGCATATTTACCTTTTATTGGCGTTCTCGCCATATTTGCAATCCAATATACTAAAAAACAAAATGAAATATGGAACAGCTTGTTAGTAGAAAAGATGATGGAATATAATATTGATCTTCAAGAAGGTGAATTTGAAGACAATCTTAAAGAGTTATTGGAGAGCGAGAAAGATAAATGGGAGATAAAAAAGATCGAAAAAGCACGCGATTTTAAAAACATATGTAGTAAATCAAAACGATTAAGCTGGTTAATTTACGGCGGATTTGGATTTGTTTCATTAATAACCATCATTTGCACTCTTGGGCTCATTTCAATCCCTACAAATTGTCAATTAGATATTCCTATTTTTCAATGGTATATTCCTATTCATATTTTGTTTTTAGGTTTGTTCCCTCTCATGTCAGCTTCAGTGATAATACCTTTGGAGTTATTAAGATGGCATATGGAGATTTTATTCAACCCTACCGTAGTAAGAAAATTTAATTTTATCGAAAGAAAGAAATCACACAAAGTTACATCAAACAGAAAACAAACATAATTTTGTCCATCATTTCTTCCAGAAGAAACCAGTAATAATACTCTTTTAAAGCAGGTAATTGAATTTTTACTATGGAAGATGGAAAACCCATAAAAAAGAAAGCAAGTTTTAAGGAAAACGTAATTAAAGGTAGAATTGCAG
>CAZUOC010000096.1:0-6904 GCA_964622335.1 uncultured Ignavibacteriaceae bacterium | reverse complement strand
TGTCGGAAATGTTTATAATATTGAAGGACAAACCACATATTGTCCAAATTGCGGATACAAACTTATCGAGAGAAACTGGCATTCGGTTATTTCCAACAGGATGAAGAATGATGAATGCAGTAAATGCGGCACAAAAATCCCCGGGGTTTTTTAACAAGCCTCGAAATTTTACATCAGTCCTTTAAAATTTTTATCTTTAAGTAACTCAAGTTGACAACTAATATAATTGTTTAAGAAAAACCGTTGAAACGGTTGCAAAAATTTGTTTTTCGTTTAATTAACCACGGATTTGGCAATGCCATCCCTTCGGGAAATCCGTTGGTTAATGAGAAAAGAGTAGGTGTTTAGAACCGTTTTAACGGTTTATAAATGCAAAGGGTCAACTTGAGTAAGTAATTAAATATTATTTCAAGAATGATTAAACAAGACTATGAAGAAATTATCAAATAAAATTGTTTTTATAACGGGCGCTACATCGGGAATAGGCAAAGCCTGTGCAGAAGCTTTTGCAAATGAAGGGGCAAATTTAATCTTAACAGCAAGAAGGGTTTCGGTCCTAACAAAACTTGCCAACTCACTTTCAAAGAGTTACAAAATTAAAACTTATACAGCTCAGCTTGATGTCAGAGATAATGGAGAAGTAAAAAAAGTCGTTGCTTCCCTTCCCAAAGAATGGAAGAAGATAGATATTCTTATAAACAATGCCGGACTTGCAAGTGGCTTCAGTGATATTGATGAAGGAAATATAGAAGACTGGAATGTAATGATGGATACGAATGTTAAAGGTCTGCTTTATGTTTCAAGAGCAATTCTCCCATCGATGGTAAAAAGAAAAAAAGGACATATAATCAACATCGGATCTATTGCGGGACATTTTGTTTATCCTAAAGGAAACGTTTACAATGCTTCAAAGTTTGCCGTTAATGCAATAACAAGAGCAATGAGGCTTGATCTTTATCAAAAAGATATAAAGATAAGTACGGTTGATCCGGGAATGGTTAAAACAGATTTCAGTCTTGTAAGATTTAAGGGAAATAAGGAGCGTGCAAACAAAATTTATGAAGGGATGAAACCTCTAACCGCAGAAGATATTGCCGATGCCGTGCTCTATTGTGCAACACGTCCTCAACATGTCAATATAGATGAGATTATGATAACACCTATAGCACAGGCTTCAGCAATTCACGTAAAAAGAAAAATAAAATAAATCAGCTAAACAAAAAGACTAACGTCTCCGGCGCCTTCTCTTACAACTTCTGGTTCATCATCACTTAAATTTATTACACTAGAAGGAGAACCGATAAGATTGCCGGATGCCAGCATCAAATCAATCTGGGAATTAAATATATTTTTGATCTCGAACGGATCGTATAAAACTTCCCCTTTCCTGTTTGTTGCGCTTGTACTTATTATCGGATGCCCGAGTTCTTTAACTATACCTAAAGAAACCTGGTGATTCGGAACTCTTATGCCAACCGTTTTTCTTTTACTCCATAATTTTTTAGGAACTTCTTTTGCAGCAGGTAAAATAAAAGTATAGGGACCCGGCAGTAAATATTTCATTGTCCTGTAGGCATAATCCGATACTTTAGCATACTTGGCAATATCTTTTAAATCTGAACAGATAAAGCTAAATAATTTTGAGCTTACATCATTTTTTATAGTAAAAATTCTCTCAAGTGCTGCCTTATTAAAAATATCGCAGCCTATTCCATAGACCGTGTCTGTGGGATAAATAATAACTCCGCCGTTTCTTAAAGTATCAACAGCCTTGTTAATAAAACGAAGTTGCGGGTTTTCCGGGTGAAGTTCATAATATTCCATATTCTTTCCTTTCCATCGGATTTTTGTAGTGGTTAAAATTGAAGGAAAAGCCTGATACATAGCAAAAAATCATTACCATTTATTATGAAATTTAAAAAGGTTTTCCACATTGTCAACTCAAATCTTTTAAGTCTATAATGATATTTTTATTGATTAATAAAACCCTAAAAAATGCCGTTTTTTTATCATGAATTTGTTATATTAACGGCTCAAAATTTTTGTTTATAAAAGAATCGGGAGTTTATAACATGGCAAGGAAATGCCAAATGACAGGTAAGAGTCCAATGTCGGGCAATCACGTGTCGCATGCACATAACAAGGTTAAAAGAAGATTTTTACCAAACCTTCAGAAGAAAAGAATCTGGGTGCAGGAGTTAAACAGGTTTGTTACAATAAAACTTTCGGCACGAGCAATTAAAAGCATTTCAAAAAACGGAACAGCTAAATTAGCTAAAATGATAAACGAAAAGCAGATTAAAGTTCGCTAAAAAGTTTTTTAATATTTAAAACAAAAAAGGAAAGCAAACGCTTTCCTTTTTTTTATTCTTTGTGAAAGAATTCTACTCTCTAACAACCCAAACCTTTATTTTAGCATCCACATTTGCATGAAGTTTAACATTCACTTCATAAATTCCTAAAGATTTTATAGCCTCAGCAACTTCAATTCTTCTCTTATCGATATCAAAGCCTTTTTCTTTTAAGGCATCTGCAATCATCTGAGTTGTAACTGTACCAAAAATTTTGTCCTCTTCCCCAACCTGAACAGGAATAGTAACTGAAACTTTCTCCAACTCTACCGCGTGAGCTTCAGCAGATTTCCTTTCCATAGCAGCTTTTTTTGCAAAATTCTTTTTCTCTTCTTCGAGTGCTGCTAAATTTCCCTTAAGAGCAGCGTAAGCAATTTTACGCGGTAAAAGAAAGTTTCTTGCAAAACCGTCTTTAACTTCTACTACCTGTCCAATTTTTCCTAAGGATTCGTAATCCTGTCTAAGTATAATTTTCATTTTATCTCCTGATTCAGAATCTATCTTACAGTATCGGAAACATAAGGCAAAAGAGCCATATGTCGGGCACGTTTTACAGCAAGAGCAAGTTGCCTTTGATATTTAGCGCTTGTGCCTGTAATTCTTTTGGGAATTATCTTTCCCTGCTCTGTCACATATCTTTGCAGCAGTTTTACATCTTTGTAGTCAATATACTTAATATTGTCCCGTGTAAATCTGCAGTATTTTTTTACTTTAATTTCTTTTTTCATTACTACCTTTTATTTAATTAAATTCGATTCTTCATTTGAAAGAAATTTATCAAAGGAGTCATCTGTATAATCTGCGTCGCCGTTTTCAGCAATATCCTCTTCATGAGCAGTTCCGTTTTCTCCCTCATTTTGTTGTCTTTCTCTCTTGTTAAGAAACTGAATTCTCCTGGCTTTTATTTCTACAATGCTCCTGTTATGCCCGTCATCCGATTTCCAGCTACGGCTTTGAAGTTCACCATCAACAAGAACAGCAGACCCTTTTTTAAGTCTATCACGGCAGCTCTCTGCAAGTTTATTCCATGCAACAATGCCAACATAACATACATCCTCCTGCCATTGATTTGAACTATCCTTATACTTCCTGTTTGAAGCAATAGAAAAGTTTACAACCGGTGTACTATTAGTTGTCTGACGGAATATAGGATCTTTTGTAAGATTACCAGCAACTATCACATAGTTTATTTCGGGCATTTTCAGATCAGCCATGATTTACCTCCATCATGAATCTAAGTATTATAATTTACTATCCAGTTCTTTTACCTCTTGCGGTTTTTTATCCTCAACCTTTAAAGTACCAGAACCCTCAGAACTATTACTTACAGATTGAGCTTTGTTTTTTTGTAGTTGTTCAATAGCATCTTTATCTAAACGGATGGTAAGAAACCGGAGAATATATTCATCAAGTGAGTAAAATCTTTCAAGCTTACTAACAATATTTGAAGGGGAATTAAATCTGAATATTACATAATACCCAATCTTGCTCTTCTTAACCACATAAGCCAATCTTTTTCTCCCCCAGTTTTCCACCTCACTTATTTCCCCGCCGTTACTAACAATAGTTTCCTTGACGCGAGCAATTATTGCTTCAACTTGTTCGTCATCAAGAGCTGCATTAATTAAAACAGCGCTTTCATATACGTTATTTTTCATTCGTTACCTTTCCTATGGACTATGGCCTTCAGTTTAACTGAAAGCAGGAGTTATAAATAAAACTTAAACGGCTGTCAATTTATTTAATTAAAAAAGCAATTACAAGACAGCAACTGAAATTAATTTCAACAAAAAACCTTTAATATTTAGTCTCTTGCACGCATTTTATAGAAAGAACGCCAAGCAAAGAACAATCCAACAAGAAAAACAATTCCGCCAACATAAGGGGCACTTGCACGGAATGTTTCTGAAATTGATATCTCCATAGCAAGCAATCCGAACAATGTGGTGAATTTAATTATCGGATTAAGAGCGACTGAAGAAGTATCTTTAAAAGGATCTCCTACAGTATCCCCAACCACAGTAGCATCATGTAGTGCTGTTCCTTTTTCCTTGAACTCAACTTCTACAACCTTTTTGGCATTATCCCAGGCACCTCCGGCATTTGCCATAAAGACTGCCTGAAAAAGCCCAAAGACTGCAATTGAAATTAAAAAGCTGATAAAAAATGAAACCGGTTCAGGAGAATTAACTGGTGCGGAAAACAATGCAAACGCAAGAGCAAAAGAAAATATTGCAATAAAAATATTGAACATTCCTTTTTGTGCATACTGAGTACATATCCTGACAACCTCTTTTGATTTTTCTATTGAGGCACTCTTGCTTGCAGTTTCATCTAACTGGATGTTTTTCTTAATATATTCTACAGCTCTGTAGGCACCAGTTGTAACTGCTTGAATTGATGCACCTGTAAACCAATAAATTACTGCTCCGCCACACATAAATCCTAACATTGTATAAGGATTTAATATGCTGAGAATCGATGCGGGATCAATTCCTAAAGATTGTTTTAAGACCAATATTAATGAAAATATCATTGCTGTAGCACCTACAACAGCAGTACCGATTAGTACAGGTTTGGCTGTTGCCTTAAAAGTATTTCCGGCTCCATCATTTGCTTCAAGATAATATTTTGCTTTTTCAAAGTCCGGTTTAAAACCAAAATCTTTTTCAATTTGGACATCGACATCTTTTATTTCTTCAATTAAAGAAAGTTCATAAATTGATTGAGCATTGTCTGTTACAGGACCATAACTATCAACTGCAATTGTAACAGGTCCCATTCCTAAAAATCCAAATGCTACAAGTCCAAATGCAAAAATTGACGGATAAATCATAAAGCCTGAAAGTGCATCAGCACTCGTCAGGTAGGCAACAAACATTAAGAGTACAAATACAAGCCCCATCCAGAATGCGCTGAAATTTCCGGCGACCAATCCCGAAAGAATATTTAACGAAGCACCTCCTGCTTTTGAAGAAGAAACAATTTCATCAACGTGTTTTGATTTGGTGCTGGTAAAAATTTTGGTGAACTCAGGTATTAAAGCAGCTCCTAAAGTACCGCAGCTTATTACTGTTGAAAGAATTATCCAGAGATTATTCGGAAGACTTCCTATCATAAAATAACTTACAATAAAAGTAACAATTATAGAAACTATCGAAGTTATCCAGACTAGAGAAGTTAAAGGAACTTCAAAATCTATATCATCTTTTTTTGCAAAACGTATTTGAGATAAAGTTCTGTTTATTCCGAAAGATAAAACTGATGTAATGATCATCATAATACGCATTGCAAAAATCCATGTGAGAAGTTCTGTCTGGTAGGTAATATCAGCAACTGCAAGAACAATTAAACTAATTAAAGCTACACCGGTAACTCCGTAAGTTTCAAAACCATCTGCCGTGGGACCAACGCTGTCTCCTGCATTATCACCAGTACAATCAGCAATAACTCCAGGATTCCGCGGATCGTCTTCTTTTATTTTGAAAACGATCTTCATAAGATCAGAACCAATGTCTGCGATTTTTGTGAAAATTCCACCGGCAATTCTTAAAGCACTTGCACCTAAAGATTCGCCTATTGCAAAGCCAACAAAACAAGCCCCTGCATAAAGTCTTGGAATAAAAAGTAAAATGATAAGCATCATTATAAGTTCCACACAAACAAGCATAACTCCGATGCTCATTCCTGCATCGAGAGGAATGTTTAATAGTTTTATCGGTTTTCTTTCAAGGGAAGCAAAAGCCATTCTGCTGTTTGCCAAAGTATTCATTCTTATTCCAAACCAGGCAACACTATAAGAGCCAAGAATTCCAACAACTGTCCAGAGCAATATCAATAATACGCCGCTTATTTCATTTTCCATTAAAAAGCCAAAATAAAACGCAATACAAGCTGCGATAAAAAGGAAAAGAACAATTAAAAGTTTTCCCTGCTGCAGTAAATATGTTTTACAGGTTTCAAAAATAACCTGTGCGATATCAAGCATTGATTGATGTGCTCTTAGTTTTTTTACTTTTAAGTATTGATACATTCCGAAAACCAACCCCGCGAAACAGACAACTAATCCCCAAATTAAAATTGATTGCTGGTTATCGTTAAGAGTGGGTATTTTTAAATTTGATTCGCTGGCAAAAATGTAGACCGGGCTAAATATAACTAGTAAAACAGGTAATAATTTTTTCTTCATTGTGCTTCCAGGTATTTATTCTTGTTAAGTAAATTAAAGTATAATTATGTAAGACTATTTTTATGAAAAAATCTCTACTAATAACTTAGTTAAAGGTATTAGAATCTTTATTAATTTCTTTTTTAGAAAGCCTACTATTAACATCCAGCATGTTGTTAACTCCACCTATAATAAACTCTTCCAAAAGAACGGTTGCTGTTTTAAAAATGTTAGGCAAGGCGTTCTTTTCTTCTTCATTAAAATCTGTTAAAACATAATCAGCCATTTTGCCCTCGGTAAAGTTATTACCGATACCTATTCTAAGTCTCGGGAACTGATCAATCTGAAGATGAAAGATAATTGAGTTGATTCCCTTGTGTCCCCC
>CAZUOC010000095.1:0-7001 GCA_964622335.1 uncultured Ignavibacteriaceae bacterium | reverse complement strand
AACAAATATAATTTTTTTGTTAGTAATACTAAAGTGGTTATTTTCTTTTGAACTCACTTTAATCCCTGCCTGACGGCAAGGCAGGTTTCTCTTACAAAGAGAGAGACTTGTTTTCAATAAATCACTTAATTAGATAGCTCTGACTAGAAATTCAAATATTAAATCATCATTTTTCATAAGCCCTTCTCTTTTTAAGAGAAGGATTGGGATGAGTTCATTATATAATAGAAAATTGCGAATATTACACTAAACAACAATTTATTCGAAAAAAATTATCTCTTCTTTAATTGCTTTGAATCTCCCATTTTTTTAACTTTAGAGCCTGATTTTTAAGAAAAGAGGATATAAATGGTAGCAGTTGTAGAGATTGCTGGTCAGCAGTTTAAAGTATCTGAAAAAGGGAAGTACAATGTTCCGAGGCTTGAAGAAAAAGCGGAAGCTAATGTAACTTTTGATAATGTTTTATTGTTGACTGACGATAAAGGAACAAAAGTTGGTAATCCATCCGTGGGCGGAGCTAAAGTTACGGCAAAAATTCTTGAACATTTGAGAGATGATAAAGTAATCGTTTTCAAAAAGAAAAGAAGAACAGGTTATCAAAAAAGTAATGGTCACCGCCAGTTGCTGACAAGAATTGAGGTAACAAAAATTGCCAAAGGTAAAGAAACAAAAGAAGAAAAAGAGAAGGAGACTAAATAATGGCTCATAAAAAAGGTCAGGGTTCATCGAGAAACGGAAGAGACAGTAACGCGCAGCGTCTCGGTGTTAAAAGATTCGGTGGTGAAAATGTTATTGCAGGAAATATTCTTGTAAGACAAAGAGGAACTAAGTTTCATCCCGGAGTAAATGTAAGCAAAGGTGGAGACGATACTCTTTTTGCTGTTGCTGACGGGGTAGTAAAATTTGAGACGAAAAGAGGGGATAGAAAATTCGTCAGCGTTTATCCAGCGGTTTAAGTGTAAGTTCAAGAACAAGAGCAAGTCTTGAACTTACTCTTGCACTTAAAATCCCAATCTTTCCATATCGACTACTAAAGTTTTAACCGCATTAACCGATTTATCTAGTGAAGCTTTTTCTTCTGAGTCCAGTTCAAACTCAATTACTTTCTCAACTCCCTTTGAACCGAGCACAGCCGGGACACCGACATAATATCCCTCTACTCCGAATTCCCCATTAAGAAATGCACAAACCGGCAGAACTCTTTTTTCATCAAAGATAATTGATTTTGCCATAGCAATAGCAGAAGCAGCAGGGGAATAAAAAGCGGAACCCGTTTTAAGAAGCTTTACAACTTCACCACCAGCCATCTTGGTTCTTTGAACAAGATTGCTCATTACTTCTTTTGCTTTAACTTTATCGTTGTACTTTCTTTCAAGGAGTTCCATTACAGGAATGCCGTTTACATTTGCATATCTTACAATCGGAACCATACTATCACCGTGACCCCCAAGAACCATTGCATTAACATCTTTAACTGATACTCCAAGTTCCCATGCAATGAAAGATGAAAAGCGTGATGAATCAAGAACACCAGCCTGCCCCAAAACTCTGTTTGCAGGGAAGCCAGTAATCTTTTTGAAAAGAGTTACCATTGCATCGAGAGGATTTGAAATAATTATAACAATGGAATTTGGTGCATGTTGTTTAACGTTCTCTGCAACGGATTTCATAATTTTTGCATTAGTGGTAAGTAAGTCGTCTCTGCTCATTCCGGGTTTGCGTGGTAATCCTGCTGTTATAATTATAAGGTCAGCTCCGCTAATGTCTTTGTAATCGTTTGTTCCTGTTACATGTGCATCAAAGCCATCAACCCTTGCTGCTTCTGCTATATCAAGAGTTTTTCCCTGTGGCAAATCTTCAACAATATCAAACATTACAACATCACCTAATTGTTTTGATGCTGCTAATTGAGCGAGCACCCCACCAATTTGCCCGCCGCCGATTAAAGCAATTTTTTTCCGTGACATTTCTTCACCCTTTTAATTTTTCTGAAAAAACATTAAATGTAAAATAAAAATGTCCTGTGCGATATGCAAAGGTTTAAGTGTAAGTTCAGGATCAAGAGCAAGTTTTATTCTAAATTCTTGACTTACACTTGAACTTGAACTTGCTCTTGAACTATCTTTAATATATGAAAAAGATTACTGTTGTCGGTGCCGGTAATGTTGGAGCATCAACTGCTCAAAGACTTGCAGAAAAGGAACTTGCAGAAGAGGTTGTACTTCTTGATGTAGTTGAGGGAATTCCCCAGGGCAAGGCACTCGATATGCTTGAAAGCAGACCGGTTGAATCCTTCGATACTTTCATAAAAGGGACGAACGATTACAATGACACAAAAAACTCTGATATTATAGTAATCACTGCGGGTCTTGCCAGAAAACCGGGAATGAGCCGGGACGATTTATTAATGGCAAATGCTGATATAGTTAAATCTGTCACGGAAAAATCTATTGAGCAATCTCCACAGGCAATAATTATTGTTGTTTCAAATCCTCTTGATGTTATGACTTATGTTGCTTTTAAAATAAGTGGGTTTGAAAAGCACCGCGTGATGGGAATGGCAGGAATTCTCGACACAGCACGCTTCAGAACATTTATTGCAGATGAAGTTAAAGTTTCTGTAAAAGATGTCGATGCTATGGTGTTAGGCGGTCATGGAGATTCGATGGTTCCTTTAGTTCGTTACACAACCGTTGGCGGAATACCTATCACTGAATTTCTAAGCATGGATAAAATTGAAAAACTGGTTGAGAGAACACGTAAGGGAGGAATAGAAATAGTAAATTATCTTAAAACTGGAAGTGCCTACTATGCACCTTCTTCCGCAGCCGTTGAAATGGTAGAATCAATTGTTAAAAATAAAAAACGCATTTTGCCATGTTCTGCTTTTTTAACCGGGGAATATGATTTACAAAATGTTTTTTGTGGAGTACCTGTGAGACTCGGGAAAGAAGGAATACTAAATATTGTTAAGCTAAATCTTCTGCCAGAAGAATTAAGCGCATTAAAAAAGTCTGCAACGGGTGTTTTGGATAATATTAAAAAACTTAAGATTTAACTATTTAGTCTTTAGTGTTAGAATTGTTTCTGTTCCGGTAGGAGTTATGTTGTATTTCAAATCATCCATATAAATCCGCATAAGATATAAACCTCTTCCTGAATCTTTAAGAAGATTTTCAGGTTCTGTTGGGTCCGGAACTTTTGCAGGATCGAAGCCTTTTCCCTCATCTTTTACTTTTATAGTTATATACCCATCATTGACAAATACATCAAGCTCTACTTTTTTATTAATATCGCATTTATTGGCGTGAATAATTGCGTTGGTGGTTGCTTCAGTAACCGACAGCATAAGTCCCGACATTTTATCTTCATCAATGCCAAGATCCATAGCAAAGTAATTGACGAATTCTTCTACCGTGATAAGATTATTTGGATCGCTCTCGATTTCCAGATGATAATGATTTTCAGCCAAAAGTTACCTTAGTTTTGTAGTAAAAATAAGGAAAAATATTTTTAATTCAATTAAAAGTTCCAATTCATCTGCATTGTGAAGTTTACCTGCTCCTGTTTAGCGGCATTGCTGGCGTTAATAAATTCATACCAGCCGTATAACCTGAAATAGAGAGTCCTTTTTATTAAAAAAAAGACTTCCATTAATGGTCCAACGCTAATGTATTTTGAATCAGGAATTTTTTCTCTCACTTTATAATTGTATGCTTTTAAGGAGAAATATCTTATTCCAGAAGCTAAAAGTATGCCGTTTAGATTATATGTGATTTTTGGTTCAGCATAAATTTCTTCTAAATAGCGTGTTGGCTGTGCAGAAAATGATGACCAATGAAAATCTCCTTGCTCAGAAAGCTTTATATATCCATCACTCTTAAAGGATAAATCTTTAAATATCTTAATGCTGGAAGAGTCAGTCGCAGTAAATTGACGGAAAGAAAAACTTTTAAAATTCGGATTCAGATCTTCAAAATCATAGACGGTATAATTTGCAGATACCTCGAAAGTATTTGATGACCGTACATTTTTACCTGTATAATTTCCGCCTGCTGCAAATTTTAAAACCCTGTTTATATTGTTATTAGAGCTCTTTTCAGAAAACAGATAGACAATATGACTATATGTTCCTTCAGTACTTACAAATGCTTCAAAAAATGGTGTAAGAAATCTTGAGTATCTTAATCGGAGTATCGAAAGTATTTCGTCCCTGTCGTCAAAATTTTCCTCACTTGGTGTGTCATAGCGCAGTTTATTTTGTAAAAAACTTAGAGATAGTTTATCCTTTTTAGAGAGATTAAAATCACCTGATAAAGATAAAGATGCTCTTGAAGAATTATTATTCTTTTGACTTTCCTGGTTAGATCTTTCTTCAAAAAAGAAATCGTTATTACCATAATTTTTGGTAATATTTTTTTCGTCTCTTTCCGTAATTAATCCTCTTATATTTCCCGAAAAGAATTTTGATTTGTAACTAATCACAGATTCAAATTCAACCCTTAGTTCATTAATTTTTGTATCGTAAACAGAACTAGAAGTAATAATCGATGGCATATATCTTGTATCTCTGTCTATGTCGCGCCAGCTTACGTTACCTCTCGAGTTAAGTGTAAAGATGTCAAAGAAATTTCCAAAGTGGACATTATCTTCGAGAGAATATGCTGTTTCAATTCTACTCTGAATATTATTGATGATGTTGAACTCACTTGCAGTTTGTTGATCTGCCACATAATAAAAATCTTTTCTGTTTTGTGTAAATCTTGCGCTTAATGTGTTGGATACGTTATCTGCAAAATTATTATTAAGGAGAAGATTTAAATATCGCAGGAGATTTTTTCTCGGAGAAATATCTTCATTCCTGAGTTTTAGTTGAGCGCTTAAGCTTAAATCTGAAAGATCGGTTTCGTTTGCTGATCCTTCAATTCCATATATCAAACCGTAATCGTTTTCGCCAATCTGTCTGTTGTTTGAATATCCTATGAAAGGAGAGAAAACCATATTAGGTTCCGGTGAGTAAAGTGTAAACAACGAAACGTTAGATACAGATGCCTGGTTAATTTCTATTTGCCTGCTGTCGGACAGAATTTTATTTTCAACGGATACACCCGAACTAAAAACCTGGGATATTTTATATGCTGCTGATAAAGAAAAGTTTTGTTCGTCTCGCCTGTTGTTTGTGCTTGATCTGACAAGCTTGGAATTGAAGTTTTCATAAACTCTGAAATTGAAATCATTTAAGTCTTGGTTATAGAGAAATCCAGTATTTAGTGAATATGTATTCAGTTGTTTGTCGAGATATGTACTGAGAAGGTTGATAGATTTAGTAAGTGGTATGAAATCGAGACTGTCTGAAGAACTTTGAGAAAATAATGAAGTAGTATTGATAAATGCAAAAATAAAAATCAATGAAAATTTTCTGAAGAGTCTTGAAGTATTTGTATTTTTTCTATCCATCCTCACTCTTTAAATATAACACTATATAATTTTGAAATACTATTCGGATTCTGACTGTTGCCGGAATACGTAGCGACTCTCCAATAATAAGTTTTGTTAAGTTCTAAAGTAGATGGAGTGAAGTCAATTTTCAAAGTGTCATCTGTTATGCCTGTTTCTACACTAGTGCTCCATACCTCATCAAAATATTGATTGGTTTGTAACCCGATTCTATATGTTGCGGGTACTTGAATTGCTTTGATCAAAAATTGATTAAAAGGCTTAACAGTTGAGTTGTCTTTAGGATAAAGTACATCCGGTATTTCAAGAACAAGATCATTAACTTCGCTGCTTTCATCACTTATAAGATTGCCTTTATCGATCGCTCTTATTTTATAATAATAGTTTATGTAAAGATTAATATTTAAAATGTCTGAAAAACTATTTCTATTTGTAAAACCAACAAGATTGCTGCTGTCTGAAATAAATCCGGGTGAAGTATTTCTATAAATATTGTAACCAATAATATCACTTTCATAGCCCTGAGCCCATTCGATAAAAATTAAAATATCGCCTTCCCAATTCCTGGCATTTATTTGTAGTCCTAAAGGCTTTAGAGGTTTGTATCTGTTTATTGGGGTTGCAGAAACTTCACTAGAAAAAGCACTTTCCGTGTTCCAGATATTTACTGAGGTTATTTTATAATAATAGGTCACCTTATAATCGAGAGAATCATCGAAAAAATAACTGTCACTAGTATAATCAATTTTAATTGATTCTGCGGAATCTGTTCTGCGGTAAATGTTATATCCTTTAACATCGCTTTCATTAGTTGAATGCCAGTCAATTGTAACTTCTCCGTCCGATGCATAATAAACATATAATCCTGTAGGAACTGCGGGGGGAATTTTCGAATCATCCACTGTTTCGGTAGGGCGTTCGCAGCCGTTGTAAACCAGAAGTGATAAAAGTAGTACTGAAACAATCTTAATTCTTTTCACTTAAGAACAAAGCAATTGAGTTTAACTGCAAAATAGATAGTTTGTTATTTATTTGAAAGTGGAAATAATTTCGTGGAAAAACATAAATCTCATTAGGAAATTAAAGATTGAGATTCAATGAGCAAATCGCAATGCACTGCCTTTCTTTAAATTGACAATCAGGCATTTTTTGGATAATTTTGACTTAGTTAAAAACAAATTTCGTCAATTAATGATCCTTGAATATCTCCCAATTTTAGCAGTTTTCGGCTTTGCAATAATATTTGCAGTAGCAACTGTTTTTTCATCCGAAATTTTTGGTCCTCAAAGACCAAATGCGGAAAAACTTTCGACTTATGAAAGTGGAATGAAACCGGTCGGTACAACGAGCGAAAGAGTTTCGATAAAATATTATTTGATAGCAATGTTATTCATTATTTTTGATCTTGAGGTTGTTTTTGTCTATCCATGGGCTGTAGAATTTAAAAGATTATTTAATGAGCAGGGATCATCTGTTTTTATTTCTATGGTGATTTTTTTAATAGTGCTTGAATTAGGCTATTTGTATGTGTATAAGAAAGGCGG
>CAZUOC010000094.1:0-7011 GCA_964622335.1 uncultured Ignavibacteriaceae bacterium | reverse complement strand
TATAACTCCGACTGCAACAGTGGATAAACATATTACGATGGAAGCAAGACGTGTCGTATTTCTCGGATTATGACTGCCAAAAAAAAGCCCTGCCAAAAGCAGGCAGACCAAGTAACCAAACATATTGGCTGCCCATGCGTAGCCGACATGGGCTTTAGAGCCGCCAATATTATCTATTATAAAAGGCATCGAAGTCCACCACGAATTGATGGTTAAGGACATCATAAAAGCAGCACCATACAGCGGCCAGACTCGATGTGAAGTTTTATTTAAATAATTCATTAACAGGCAACTTTCAAAAGCCGCTATTTTATCGCGGTTTTGTAAGAACGCTATAATATAATACTCATGAATTTAAAATAGTCTTCGATATATTTTTATGTGGACCCTGCAAAGGAACCGTTAGGTAAGGCACTTAGTTTCCTGCCTGTGTTTTTGGGGATTAAGGAGCTGGTTCCTGTAATGTTCCATAGTAAACATATTGTATAAACGGCAATCTCGAATCCTGAACTAAGTCGCCCTGTTTTATGCCCAGTTTATCTACTGTGAATTCATCCTCGCCAATTGGTACATTCACAACAGAATTTTCAAATTTCAGCAATCTTGTTGAAGTGCGAATCATTCCCCATGTCGTGTCATAATGGTATTTTTCATAAGTCTTTAATACCCACGAACCAGCCTTTTTTTCATATGTATATTTGAGAGTATTTATTACATTTTGTTGTTTGTTGGACCAGTCAACAATATTACATCCTTTAGAAAGATCAAATATATATCTATCATTTACATCATTAAATAAGAACTGTAATGTGACGAGGTCCCCTTTGCTATAAATATACACATTGGGATCTGAATCTTTTATGACCTCATAATAAAACATTAATCCTTCATAGACAGACTCCCCGGAAAAAGGAGAAAGTAATACCAGCGGGTCAATACTATCGGTTTCCGATTGATTAGCTCTTTGACTGCTAGTCTTGTCTTGTTCAATACTCAGGATATATAGAAACCTAATCGGCGTGCCAGGCTGCTGGTTGCCTCTATACCTGTAATAAGCAGAATCTTTATACATTTTAGAGGTATAGGCGATTAAAGCATAAGTCGGATCAACAGTTTTTATCCCGTTTTCAACTTTAATAGTCTCAGGGTCATTCTTGTTCCATCTTACAGCTTTCTTCGATTGATCAAATACTAATTCGTATCTTACATTTGTCTTAATTTGTAATGTGTCCCCTTCTGTTGTATTTATTTCCTCATAGACATCACTTTTCCACGTTACAATAGAATCATAATTTGCCTTGTTTGCCTGTGCGACAATCTTCAGTAATTCCAAGTCTCTCTGGCCTGTCACAGTAGAATTTGAAGATGACCCCGCCGATTGGCCGAAATTGTTATATAAAATAATTGAGCCAACTATAATCAATATCACCAACGCAGCAGCGATAATTTTCATTTTGACGGCCGTACCTTTGGATATGCCTGCCGTGATTTTTGAGCCAGTATTTGCCGCGACTGCCTGTCCGCCGGCGAGCGCAATCTTGCCAAGCTCTTCCATCACTGAAGCTGGAACAGCTTTAACGACATTTTCACTTATCATCACAGCTAACATAGCAGCCGGCACTAAAACACCTCTGGCTTTCAATTTGTGTCGCAAAGCTGTGACGCCTGATTCAAGTCTTCGAGAAACTGTCTGATGAGAAATGCCACACTTGTTTGCAATTTCACTCAATGTCTTTCCCTGGAAAAAATGCAGTATTAGAATTTCCCGCATTTGCTCGTCAATTTGGCTTAGTTCATGGTCTATATAACATGATATTTCCTTCCATGTAGCATTTTCCAATCCTGACTGTATATTGTCTGCTTCTGCTGTGTATTTTGCCTCATGTTCCTTTCGGTTGTCATCCTGACGTAAAACATCGATAGATTTGTTAGTCGCCACGCGATGTAGCCAGATAGTAAGTGAGCCGCTTATTTTGGCAGCATTACGAACCAGTTCTAAAAAGGTATCCTGCACTGCATCGGCAGCTTTATCCTTATCCTCAAGGATACGCAGACATACACCATAAACCAAAGGTGTATAATATTTAATAATTACTGCAAATGCCTCTGCATCGCCTTATAGAGGCAAATTTCCTCAACAATACAGCATCGTCGTGATATGACATCTTTTGCTCCTTTATAGTGGATTATACCAGCTTATATAATATACACAACATATATATAAGACGTTACAAAAGCAAAATTTGTCCAAAAATATCATTCTCAAATATAATCGTCATTTTTAAGTAAAAAACAATTGACGTTTGGTCAGGATAAGTTTAACTAAGGACATCAAAAACTTGAAATATTGCTGAAAGGATGAAACCAGATGGCAAAAAAGAAACAAAATAGAGGGCAAATTAAAAAAACAGGCTTACCACCCGGTACACTTGTTTTCGCAGGTCAAAAAATGGTTGATTCCGTCCGAATTACCCTGATAGACTATGACGAACAGAATTTTCAGGAAAAACAGGTTTCAAAAATAGAAGACTGCTTCGGATTCAAGACAACTCCTACTGTGACATGGATTAATATCGACGGCCTGCATGATGTGGAAGTCATAGAAAAAATCGGACGCAATTATGAACTTCATCCTCTTGTGCTCGAAGATATTCTGCATACAGGCCAGCGCCCTAAATTTGAGGAAGCGGAACAATATATATATGTTGTCCTGATGATGCTTCGCTACGATGATGAAAGCCAATCCGTTATATCAGAGCAGGTCAGTTTAGTGCTCGGAACTAATTTCGTTATCTCTTTCCAGGAAAGCATAGGAGATGTATTCGACCAGATTCGTGACAGAATCAGAAATGGCAAAGGCAGAATCAGAAAAATGGGACCGGATTATCTCATGTACTCACTATTGGACGCAATAGTGGACGGCTATTTTGTCATCCTCGAAAAGTTAGGAGAGAAAATTGAAATTTTGGAAGATGAGCTTGTCAATAATCCCGAAAAAAGCATTCTTAAACAAATTCACCACCTTAAGAGAGAAATGATTTTTCTGCGAAAATCAGTGTGGCCTTTAAGAGAGCTTATAAACTCACTGGAAAGAAGTGAATCGGAACTAATCAGAGAATCCACTGTGGCTTATTTAAGAGATCTTTACGACCATACAATACAGGTGATTGATACAGTCGAGAGTTTTCGCGATATGGTAGCCGGTATGCTGGATTTATACCTTTCGAGTTTGAGCAACAGGATGAACGAAGTAATGAAAGTATTGACAATCATAGCGACAATCTTTATACCTCTGACGTTTATTGCTGGTGTTTATGGTATGAATTTTCATAATATGCCGGAGTTGAAATGGAAATATGGCTACGCCGCTGTTCTGCTGGCAATGCTAATAATTACAATCGGCATGTTATATTATTTTAAAAAGAAAAAATGGTTATAGATTACAGGATTACAAGCAATGCCTGACTCCGATATATTTGTTTGGATTATTATCCCTGTATTAATTTTCACGGCAAGAGTGAGCGATGTCACCCTCGGTACGATTCGCGTGATTTTCGTATCGAAGGGATTAAAATATCTCGCTCCTGTTGTCGGTTTCTTCGAAGTGCTTATCTGGCTTATGGCAATCGGCCAGATTATGAATAATTTAAACAATCCCGCCTGCTATATCGCGTACGCCGCAGGATTCGCAATGGGCAATTATGTCGGCATCATCACAGCGGAAAAACTCTCTCTCGGCGTCGTGCTTCTAAGGGTAATCACACAAAAAGACACCGCTGAGCTTGTTCGCTCGCTCAGCTTGGAAAAATACGGCGTTACATGCGTTGATGGACACGGTGCGCAGGGACAGGTAAATATCATTTTTACAGTCGTACCCAGAAAAGAGATATTAAAAGTTATTGAAATCATAAAAAAGTTTAATCCGAAGGCTTTTTATACGATTGAGGACATTCGTTTTGTAGAGGAAGGTATTTTCCCCATAAGAAAAAACTGGCATAACGAAGCCTTCGAACTGTTGTTCAGGCCATTTAGAAAAGGAAAATAACGAAAATTAACTGTTATTAGCCTATTATCAAGGTTTTTATAAATTAGATGCCTTTGCCCCTTGACATTGCGACATGAACTGTGTATATTGCTTTG
Source organism: uncultured Ignavibacteriaceae bacterium (assembly GCA_964622335.1). Taxonomy (GTDB): domain Bacteria; phylum Bacteroidota; class Ignavibacteria; order Ignavibacteriales; family Ignavibacteriaceae; genus RBG-16-34-14. The sequence continues at coordinate 2,871 of CAZUOC010000094.1, read as the reverse complement.
TAAAAAATTCGTTCTCGTTTAGTGTGCAAAAATTGGAAATCCTGTGAAAGGCTTAATTATGAAAACACTCCGCAAAATCATTATTCCGGCATTTATCGTTATTGCTGTATTGTCGCTTCAAGTCTTTTCCGCCTCGGCAGGCAGGTCTGGTCGCGGCGGCGGCACAGGGGGCGGCATGGGTATGGGGGGCAGATCGGGTCGCAGTGCAACACCGATTGACAATACACCACGTACAATCGCTCCTTACTTTACAAAAGCCACATCTGGCACAAAGGCACCGGACTCTGATGGCTTCATCCAGAGATGGGTACTTCTCGAACCAATCGTCAATGGGCTTCGCACTAACACCGGTTTTAATGAAGCCTATATTCGCAATGCCTTCAATACCGAGTACTTCCCAAAACAGTACGAGATAACTCCGAAAGACGGCGATAAGGTGACTGTTAACAACGAAGAACTCACATGGCATGCCCTGGACTCCAATTTATGGAACGTTAAGCTCTTCCGCTTCGCCTACGGCCTGAACAAGACTATTTATGGTGTCACGTTCTTTGCCTATACAGTTGTGGACTGCCCGCGCGAAATAAAAGACGTTCGCATGGCAGTCGGCTCCAACTCAGCTTCCATGTGGTGGCTTAACGGCGAAGAAGCAGTAGGTCTATACGGCGACCGCCGTATGGTTATGGATGATTGCGTATCAAAAAGACTCACACTTAAAAAAGGCAAAAACGTTATTCGAGGCGCCGTTATCAATGGCCCCGGCATGAGCGATTTCTGTCTCAGATTTATTGATGAACAAGGTAAAGCAATCAAGGATTTCACTATTAATCTTGAAAATTGAAAACGCTGAAAAATAAATCAAAATTATATTATTTATCAAATAGTTTTTGGAGGTTTTATGAAAACTTGTTTTCTTAAAGCAACAGCTTTTAGCATGCTCTCTATTTTGTTGTCTTGTCCGGTATTTGCCCTGGACGGTGAACCATATATTCACGATCCCTCAACGATCATGAAATGTGATGGTAAATACTACACTTTCGGCACCGGCGGCAGCGGTCTGGTGTCCGATGACGGCTGGACATGGCACAGTGGGAACCGGCTTCCCCAAAGTGGGGCGGCTCCCGACGTCATCAAAATCGGAGATCGATACCTCATATCGATTGGCGCAACCGGCGGCGGTTTGGGCGGCGGACATAACGGCAGGATTCTTACACTGTGGAACAAAACCCTCGACCCACAATCTCCAGACTTCCAATATTCACAGGCGGTGCAGGTCGCTTCAAGTGACGGTATCGAGGATTGCGACGCAATCGACCCGGGTTTATGTCTCGCCCCGGACGGCAGATTGTGGTGCACTTATGGAACATTCTTCGGTTTCACCAGGATTGTCGAGCTTGATCCCAAAACGGGCGAACGCGTGGCTGGCAACGAACCAGTTAATATCGCCATCGACTGTGAAGCTACTGATTTAATTTATCGCGACGGCTGGTATTACCTTTTTGGCGATCACGGCACATGCTGTAACAACGTTACTTCAACCTACAATATCCGCGTTGGCCGCTCAAAAAGTCCTACCGGACCATTCCTTGATAACATGGGTATGGACATGCTCAGAGGCGGCGGCAAGCTCGTCGTAGCAGCAAATAATCGTTTAATCGGCCCCGGCCACTTCGGCCTGATCGACCTGGGCAACAACGTCCAGAAATTCTCATGTCATTATGAAGCTGACATGGACGACCCGGGCCATTTTGGTGTGCTGGACATTCGCGCATTGCTCTGGAAAGACGGCTGGCCGGTCGCCGGCGATGAATTCCTTGGAGGCAACTTCCAAATCCAGTCCGAAGCCACAGGTTATTCACTCGAACTCGGCGTGGATGCTGTCCCGCATAGCGGCGGCGGACGAGGCGGTATGGGAATGGGAATGGGTGGACGTGGTGGTCGCGGCGGCACCCGTGGTGGTGCACCAGCAACCCCGATTGCAGATCAGAATGTCGCTGATGTATCAAAGAGTTGGCCGGACCGAAATCTCGACGCTCGCCTGGGTGACTACATGCTCCAGGCACATCAGAAATGGACGATTACACCCGTCAAAGATGCAGGCGGTTATCTCGGCTCACCTTATTTCAAAATCACTATCACTGGTACTGAACGTGCTCTGGCAGCAACTGAAAATGCCGAGCTTATGGTTGTTCCGGCTTATAACGGCCAGCCAGACCAGTTATGGCGCATAGACCAGATGATAGATGGAACTTATCGCATCATGCCAAAGGTTTTACCTGGTTACGCTATGACCGCGGTTGGTGTAAGCACGCCGTCACTGGTCAAGTTCGAATCAAAAACTGACAAGGCACGCTGGAACTTTATGAAACCGTGATTACAATTGTTCAATGAATCACCAGTTTTAAAATAAAACTCTATGCAACGCATTACTTATACGGATAAGTAATGCGTTGTCTTTATAAAGCAAGGAGAGCTAAACTATGTTAAAGAAATACTTTTTAATTATGTTCGCATTGTCACTTGCAACTGTTGCAATCCCATCTGTCGTATTTGCACAGGCTTACACGGGACGACAGGGTAACGAAGCAACTTTCGAAACTCTCGAAGAAGCTCGCATAAATGGCCCTAATGCCGTAGCGCAAATTAGCGGCAACAGGGGAACTTACAAGTCTCATCCCGTCCTGGATGATTATCCAAAAGGAACTACATACATTTACAGGTCACCAAACCTCTACGGTGGACATGCAGCCGCAAGGCTCAATACTGACATCCTTGTATTCGTTGAAAAGAGTTTCGCAGATAAAAACGAAGCGAAGCAATATCTCAATGACCTCGGATTAATCAAAATTGTAAACGATGTAACTGGAAGCA
>CAZUOC010000093.1:6612-7054 GCA_964622335.1 uncultured Ignavibacteriaceae bacterium | reverse complement strand
ATTCTTTTTTACATCTGGGTAATTCAAAACCGGATAACATCTTTGTAGTTAAGTTTACATATTGGTTTAATATGTAAATTGTTTTTTGTAGAAGAAATACTTTCGAGGAAAATATTAATATCCTCGGATAGAAAATTTTGAACCCCTATGGGGTTCTTTAATTTGTGGGACGTATTGATAATTACAAATATTATCCCGCTATGCGGGATTTTTAAGAATTCCGTTAGGAATTCAATATTTGTAAAGAAGAATAGTCTTTATTTTTTCAAAATCCCATCGGGGTTTAATAATTTTAAAGTCCTTCTCTTAAAAACCGTGGTTCTTCGAGAGTGAGTATTAACGAAATTCTGTGTGAGTCGGGAAGCCTGTCAATTTCAGATTGACTGAATCTTGCAAATGAATAATCAATGTTAAGCTTTGGAAGTTTAATACCTGCCCCGAC
>CAZUOC010000093.1:0-6602 GCA_964622335.1 uncultured Ignavibacteriaceae bacterium | reverse complement strand
TCGTTATAACCGCCGCGTATTGAGAAGAGATTTTTAAATGTATATTCCAATCCCACATGAGAATCAAAACTTATAGGTCCTAAATTTCCATAAGCAGATGATCTTCTGTTTTCAAATCTTACATCTATATCAAAAGCGGGAGTAACTGTTCCGCCAAGTATTTTTAGCATGTAAGCAGTTCCGATTTTAGCAGTAGGGGAGATAAGCTCGTTTCTTCCAGTACTCCATGCCACAATAGTAGTAGTCACATCCTGAACATTTGCACCGACATAAAGATTCTCCATTGGTGAATAGATTGCGCCGACATCAAAGCCAATTCCATTTGCATGATACTCTGCAATATTCCTGTGAATTATTTTTACACTAGCTCCCCAATAAAAATTATCGGAATGCTTTTTAGCAAAAGACAGATAAAAAGCCCAATCCTGGTTACTGAACTCCGTTATCTGGCTGTAGTCTAGCCTGTCGGTATTAATATCAATTATGCCATCGCCGTTTGCATCGTATAGTGCATTGCGTGTATCCGGGATACCGTCAATACCAAGACGAATAATGCTTAATCCAAAACTCATATCAGTGCCATAGGGAATTGCTACAGCAGCATAATCGTAATTCTCAAGGCTGCCAAATTGCTCAGCATGCATCAAAGAAATTTGTGGATAATTCAAATTTGCAAGTCCTGCAGGATTATAATAACCAGCTGTAATATCATTTGCAACCGCGGTAAAGGCTCCGCCCATACCGAGGGCTCTTCCACCGACACCGATAGCCATAAATTCACCGGCATATTTAGCAAAAACTGTCTGCGCATTGGATTGAGAAATAAAAAGTGAAATGAATGTTGCTAACAAGAAAAGTTTTTTACGCATTAGGGAGTCCCGGTATTTGTTTTATTTCCAACTAAAATGTTGCTCAAAATTGACAATTTGATTTTCAAAGTCAAGGCTAAATTCTTTTGATAAATAAATCTGTATTTTCTGAATAATTCTACTTTTTCGATTGCATACTGCTAATTGAATATTGCTTACTCTTACTTTGCCTTTCCCTGGTTTGCAACTGCCTGTGCAGCTTTTGCAATCTCTTCAGGATCGCCGAGATAATAATTCTTAATCGGCTTCAGGTTTTCATCGAGTTCATAAACAAGAGGTATGCCAGTTGGAATATTTAATTCTACTATCTTATCATCAGGAATTTTATCAAGATATTTAACTAAAGCTCTCAGGCTGTTTCCATGAGCGGCAATAATAACTTTCTTACCTGATTTTACCGTTGGTGCAATTACATTTTCCCAATAGGGAACAAACCTTGCAACAGTATCTTTAAGACATTCAGTCAGGGGGAGATCTTTTTCGTCAAGATCACCGTAACGCGGATCTTTACCAGGATATCTTTCATCAGTTTTTTCTAAAACAGGCGGCTGAATATCGTAACTTCTTCTCCAGATTTTTACCTGATCATCTCCAAACTTTTGAGCTGTCTCGGCTTTGTTTAAACCCTGCAAAGAGCCGTAGTGTCTTTCATTCAATCGCCAGTTTCGTATAACAGGAATCCACATTAAATCCATTTCATCCATAACTGTCCACAAAGTTCTTATTGCTCTCTTTAAAACACTTGTGTATGCAATATCAAAAACGAATCCTTCTTTTTTTAGAAGCTCGCCAGCTTTTTTTGCTTCTCCTTTTCCTTTTTCGGATAAGTCGACATCGGTCCAGCCGGTAAAACGATTTTCTTTATTCCAGATACTTTCTCCGTGTCGAAGCAGAACTACTTTATTCATCATTACTCCATTATTTTCTGAAAAATTTTACACTGTAAAAATACATAGTATGATCCCCCTTTCAAAAAATCAGGATACCCAGTCTCCGATCATTTTTCTTACTGCTATAATTTGACCTGTATGATGAGAGTTATGATCAATTACAATTAATATTTCTCTTAAATAAGTATGATTTTTTGTATGGGGAATTACTGAAGTCAAATCTATATTTTCGTCTTTAATAATATCAACAAGTTTTTGAAGATCATCATCAAATTTTGAAATAGAACTATTCCATTCTTCATCTGAAATTTCACCGTTCTCTTTTGACCAGTAGCCTTCAGGCCATTCAGGAGACTTCCAATCCGGGTTTAAAATATATTGTACAATGTCTTCCTGTGTTATCCTGATATGTTCAAGAAGCTGCCAGACTGAATGAAAATCAGGGGAAGGTTTTTTATTCCTGTTTTCCGCCTTTAAGCTTTTTAATACAGACTTAAGTGAAAGATGTGCCTGTTCCTTTGTCAGGACATTGATTAAATTTTCTCTGAAGACTTTCTCATTCATTTTACTGCTCCTAATTTTGAAACAATATTGACAGATTATTTTTCAAAATCAAGATTTCTTTAAAAAAACAATTTAGATTTAACATAACACCCGCCTTTTTTGTCTAAGTTGTTAGAAAAAATAAAGAAAAACAAGGACCTTACAAATGAAAAGATTATATATGCTTCTGTCGGTTTTAGTGTTGGTATTCTTAAATGGTTGTGGAGATGAAGAAATCAAAAGTATGTGGAACGATAATTCAATTGTTATAGATGGAAACCAGGCAGACTGGCTTGGAAAACTGAAGTATTTCCCTGATCAAAAAGCAGGTTTGGGAATAGCAAATGACAGTGAAAATTTATACTTGTGTTTGGCAACAAGCGATACCGGCAGGATGTTCCAGCTTTTTGTAACCGGTTTTACAGTTTGGTTTAGTCCGGAAAATGGTAGAGAAAAAATAGGAATTCAATATCCTTTGAGATTAGAAGAAGCCGGTGGAATAATGCCCAGATGGAACGGGCAGAAAGGTGAGAGACCCGATTTTAAAGTCAGGTTGGATCATTTTAAAAGTGCACAGACAGAATTTCGAATTGTTAATGCTGATAATTTCCCGCTGACTTCTTATAATCTTAAAAATGATGTTGGAATAAGTATCGAAGTTGGATATCAAATGGGACTATTAGTTTATGAAATGAAAGTGCCGCTGAAAGGTAATCTTGCTGGCGATCATATTTTAAACTTATCTTCGGGAGATGAATTCAGTTTGGGTTTTGAATCGGGTGAGTTTAACAGGGGCAGTTTTGAAAGACGAGGAGAAGGCTCAGGATTTGGAATGGGAAACTCGCCTGAAGGAGGTATGAGTGGTAGAGGAGGCGGAATGGAAGGAAGAGGTGAGGGACCAGGTGGCGGAATGGGTAGAGGACAAAGACCAAGTCTTGAAAAAATTGATTTTGAAGTTTCTGTTATGCTTGCAGCAAGTAAGTAATATTAAAACACTCCACTTTCTGTGGAGTGCAATCTTTATCCTAATCTTTTTCTGAATCTTAGGGAACTTAAGAAAAGTATAAGAATTCCAATTCCTAACAATATTAATGTTTCGGGAATAAGATTAAACAGTCCATCGCCCTTCAGAATAACTCGTCTTAAAATTGTAATATAATATCTTAAGGGAATTAAATAAGTAATTGGTTGTATCCAGCCAGGCATATTTTCAATTGGAAATGCAAAACCGGAAAGAAAGTTCATTGGCAAAAGTATACCGAACATTGATACCATCATTGCCTGCTGCTGGTTCTTCGATATTGTAGAAATAAATAAGCCTAATCCTAAAGAGGAAAGAACATATATAAATGAAGCGAACATTAAGTAGAAAAAGTCTCCCCTTATTGGAATCCCAAACCAGAAAACCATTACACCCGTTACTAAAAGAACGTCCATAAATCCTACTATAACGAAAGGTATTGTTTTACCAATTATAAGATGGTAAGGTTTAATAGGTGTAACAATTATCTGTTCCAGCGTGCCTATCTCTCGTTCTTTTACAATGCCCATTGCCATAAGTGTGGTTGTAATTATTGTTAAGATTAAACCCATTATACCGGGAAGCATAAAAAATCTGGTTTTAAGATCGGGATTGTACCAGACTCTGAGTTCGGGAGTTATTATTCCTGATAATGATATTTATAACCCTGATTTGTTTATTATATCCATAAGAATGTTTTGTGAATAACTTGAAACCAGGTTAGTAACATAACCAAAAGCAATTCCAGCTTTGTTGCCATCCGATCCGTCAAATAAAACCTGGACATTTACTTGCTCGTGTCGTGCTAATTTTTTTTCAAAATCTTTTGGTATTACCAAAGCCCAGAGAGCATTACCTTTGTTTATTTGATCTGTAACCCGCTCATAGTTATTAGCATAATTATATATTAAGAAATAGCCGGAACTTTGAAATTTTTCAATAAAATCACGGCTTGCTACTGTTTTATCCTGATCATAAATAATGGTATTAATGTTGGTTATATCAAGATTAGCTGCATAACCAAGTAAAACAAGTTGCATGATAGGTGCAATAAAAACAATTCCAAACAGACTCGGATCTCTTTTCAACTGTAAAAATTCTTTGATGATTATGTTAAATATTATCTTCATGTTTTTTAACCTTCGAGGTTAGGGTAGGTGTAAACAAAGATTAACCCTCGAAGGTTCCACTTCTTTTTAGAATAACAATGAGTAGTCAAATTTCACCTTTGCTGTTTTTATGAAAGAAACAAATTCATCTATGGAATTAAACCTTTTTAGCATTTCATCTTTATCTGTCAGATTCATTGTTGCTAAACCGAAGTATTCTTTTGCGGAAGAATATTCCCATCCTTCCGGCTGATTTGCCAATCCTGCCTTTACCGGATTATTTAAAATGTATTTGCACAGCCAGATAAAGTAGTCTTCGCTAATAATCAATTTATTTTTTGTTCTTCCCTGAAACAGAACTCCTGTTCTACCATATTTTTTATTAGTGCCCTTTGTATAGGCATTAGTTAAGTTGCCAGTAAATTTACTTATGGGATGTTCTTTGGTTAACTGCTTCACAAATAAATGAAAGTGGTTCGGTAAAAGACAATAACAATTAATCATGATTGAATATTTTTCTTTGTCTTCTTTCATCTTACGAAGAAAGTATGTGTAATCTTTATCCTCGAAAAATATAGTGCCTCTATTTACTCCTCTATTATAAAGGTGATGATGAGAATTCATATTGTAAAATTTTGGTATATCCATGATTATTTTTTACAACTTAGAACCTTCGAGGTTGCCCTTTGTTTTATTCATCGTTAACCTCGAAGGTTACCTCTACGCTGTTTTATTTTTTTTGTTTATTAAAGTCGATAATCCTAAAAAGAAACCGATAAAAATTAATAGGTAAATCAACTGCGGCCAGAATGCTTCTATTCCCACTCCCTTAAGTAATATGTCTCTTAAAATAATTATATAGAATTTTACCGGTGTTATATTTGTTAAAACCTGAATTACCGGAGGCATACTTTCAATAGGGAATACAAATCCTGATAAAAGAAATGAGGGAAGTAGAGAAACCAAGGCTGATATTTGAAAAGCAACCTGTTGAGATTCTGAAATAGACGAAATCAAAATACCTAAATTAAGACAAGCAAAAAGAAATATAAGTGTTGAAATAAATAACAATAAGTAATTTCCTTTTACCACAACACCAAACAAAATGTGACCCGCAAGCAAGATTGTTGAAGCAATAAGCAAAGCTACCAGTGAATATGGAATAGTTTTGCCGAGCAATAATTCAAATGATGAAAGCGGGGAAACATTTATTTGTTCCATTGTGCCTCTTTCTTTTTCTCGCACGATGGACATTGCAATTGAAATAACTGCGGTCATTATCAAAATCATAGAAATTAAGCCGGGGACCAGATAAAGAGTAGAATTTAAGTCGGGGTTAAACCAAAATCTTGGCTCGAGATTTATAGGTACATATTGCTGCCTTCCTCTTATTGCTAATGCTTCTTGACTTATTTTATTATTATAAGTTGCTGTAGCAGCGTTCATATAATTTGATATTACGGAAGCAGTATTTGCATCTATGCCTTCAACAAGAATTTGAATTTTTGCTTCTTTCCCAGAATAAAGATTACGTGAGAAATCATTGGGGAAAACTAAAACCACCTGCGCTTTTCCATCATCTAAAACTTCTCTTATTTGATTTTCAGAATCAATATATCCGACTATATCAAAATAGTTTGAACTTGTTAAACGGTCTATAAATTCTCTTGTGTTTTCCGATTTATCGAGATCATAAACAACGAGCTTAATATGATGTACATCAAAATTAATTGCATAACCAAAAATAATAAGAAGCACAAACGGGAATACAAAAAGGACATAAAGCATTCTTGTATCTCGTTTTAATTGTCTTATTTCTTTTTTTGATATAGCTAAAATTCTTGTGAACATTTTTAATAAGTCTTTTCCAAAAGGTGAATAAATACATCTTCAAGAGTCGGAACAATTTTGTTTATTCTTATTACACTTATAGAATTTGAATTTAATATATTTTTTATTTGATCTTCGTTTCTGTATTTGTCATTAACGATAATGTGAATTTGATTTCCAAAGATTGATGTTTCATCAACAAAATTTTCTTTTTCAAGTATTTCCATTGCGCTTACAACTTTTTCGCATTCTATTTCGAGGATTGTGTTCTTTAGATAATTTGTTTTTAATTCTTTTGATGTTCCTTCTGCGATAAGTTTTCCCGCATTTATCAGAATTA
>CAZUOC010000092.1:6482-7106 GCA_964622335.1 uncultured Ignavibacteriaceae bacterium | reverse complement strand
ATTTCAGTGTCTGAAAACAGACAGGATAGTGCATCACGTATTATTCATCTTCCGGTTATTCGTATTCATTCCAGTTCAGAAGATCCGGAAGTACCAATTTTTTATTTATCGGGAGGTCCAGGAACAAGCAACATGAAATGGATACCACCTGATACTCTTCTTGCAGATCATGATTTCGTTATGGTTGGATACCGTGGTGTTGATGGTTCTGTTGTACTTGATTGCCCTGAAGTTGCAGAAGCTATGAAGACCGATGACGATCTTTTAAGTGAATCGTCTCTGATGAGGATGGCAGATGCCTGGAATACTTCTGCACAAAGACTTCTGAGGGCTGGTGTCGATCTTAATGGTTATACTATTCCCGAAGTTATTGAGGACATGGAAACAGTTCGAAAAGTACTTGGTTATCAGCAAATAAATTTGTTGAGTGAAAGTTATGGAACACGTATAGCATATTTTTATGGAGTAAATTATCCTGAAAGCATTTGCCGCTCGGTGATGATTGGTGTGAACCCGCCGGGACATTTTGTTTGGAACCCACAAACTACTGATAGTTTACTTAATTATTACGATTTGTTGTGGTCTAAAGATTCCGTTATGTCATTAAAAGTGCCACACATTTCT
>CAZUOC010000092.1:0-6472 GCA_964622335.1 uncultured Ignavibacteriaceae bacterium | reverse complement strand
TTGAATAACATGCCATCCAATTGGTTTTTCTTTTCTATAAATCCAGGGAAAGTAAAAGTAATAACCTTAGCTTTGCTTTTTCATCGCAATACTGCCGCTATAGTGTTCGATACTTATGTTGCTGCCGAACAAGGAGATCCAAGTGGTCTTGCATTGATGTCGTTGGCATTCGACTACATTATGCCTTCGATGATGACCTGGGGGGATCTTGCATCAAAAGCAATAAGTGCTGACTATGACAGTACAAGAGATTATATAAAAGAAATGATGCCGGCTAATTGTATCCTTGGTTCTCCTTTATGCGAATTGCTTTGGGGTCCACTTCGTTATCTGCAATGGCCGGTTCAACAGATTCCGGAACGATATCGTAAGCTACAACATTCGGATGTTGAAACCCTTCTTTTAAGTGGCAATGTTGATTTTTCTACCTCAGCACAAGATGCAACAAAGGAACTGCTTCCATACCTTCCAAACGGTAGGCAGATAGTTCTAAGTGAATGTGGTCATGTTGGCGATATTTGGGGTGTGAACTGGAATGCAACACAACGAATGCTGACAAGTTTTTATGATACAGGCGTTCCGGATACTTCTTTAAATAGATATGTACAAATGAATTTTGAAGTTGGATGGGGATTTCCCCGTATTGCTAAAGCTACTTTAGGTGTTGTCACTTTTTTGTTGGCAGCTATTATAGTAGGCGTTCTTGTATGGATAATTTAAAAAAACAAAAATTAATCAAACAATAAATGGAGTAAATATGAAAGCAGGTATAATCAAGAAAATAATGTTAATCATCTTATCACTTGTAATTTTTTACGGTTGTGATAAAGAATCGGACATAAATAATAGTGATACAATTCATGGTTCCGGTAAAATCGTATCGCAGACCAGGGAAGTCGAAGAATGTTCCGGTTTAACGGTTCAGAATATTGGTGATATTTACTTAACCCAGGATGACACTCAGTCAATACGCATCGAAGCAGACGATAATATTATGGATCAGGTGATTTCCAGCAAAGAAAATGATGCTCTTGTTATTGGGTTAAAAGATGGCAGCTATTCTAATGTTACACTCAGAGCCTATGTTTCACTGAAAACGATTGAGAGTATTACAATTAACGGTGCCGGAAAAGTTATAACCCAAAACTCGTTGAACTGCGATAACCTGGACCTCATAATTAATGGTGCCGGCGATGTTACTGTCCTGGGTAACAGTAATTATATGTATTGCTTCATAAACGGAGCCGGTAATGTTATGGCAAAAGATTTTTCTGTTCAAAAATGCAAAGCAATGGTTAATGGTGCCGGCAATATCACCTTAACTGTAACTGAAGATCTTGACGCAACTGTTAACGGTGCGGGAAATATTTTTTACTATGGAAATCCTGCAAATGTAACGACTTCTATCACAGGTGTTGGTCATATTGTCAAAAAATAATTTTAGTTGGTTAATCGGATTGTATAGCTCGGTCGGAGGCTAAATGTATGAAAGCAATTAGAATTTCTGAAGCAAATTTTTCAAACAGTGAATCAATAGACTTTACAAAAAATAAAAAGTTAGCATTTATTATTAATTTGCTCGCTATTCTCTCTTTCCCGGTGTTCTACTTAATATTTTTTTATTTGTCAGAATTGTTTTCCATCAATTCATCTGATGATTTACTGTATTACTGGGCTTCTTTCAAGAAACTGCCTGCGACAGATGCACTGATTTTTGTTATAGTAATTCTCCTTGTATTTGTTATTCACGAGCTTATACACGGATTATGTTTTTACTTATTTACGGGTGAAAAACCTGTTTATGGATTTAAGACCGTTTATCTTTATGCAGGTGCTCCGAACTGGTATTTAAAGAAACGTTATTATCTGGTTGTAAGTTTATGTCCATTTGCCGTAATTACAGCTTTAGGTATTATAATTATTGTTTTTGTTCCCACATATTTTTCTCCGGCTGTTTTTATATTAATTATTACACACGCAGCAGGATGTATAGGAGATATCTGGATGAGTGTAAAATTATCAGGGAAACCAAAAACAACTTATGTAAATGATTGCGGAACATCTTTTGTAATTTCTTATTAAATATTTAGATGGAAACAATAACATATTCACTAAAGAATGAGCTGAAAAACTCGGAAGCATATTACAAAGATGTTCGTGTTTTTACGGATAATATTTTGCTGTATGCTTCCGGTTTTGTTATGCCGATTATTTCTGAGTATATCGATTATCTTCGTTTATATAACTTAGAGGAAGTAAGAGAAAAGGAAGAATATTTACTCGAACTTCTTAGTTTTGGTACATTGTGGCAATCTTATGCAGATAAAGCTCTCTCTGTTCATTACGCTCCTTTTATAACTCTGGCAAGAATGACTGAATGGCGAAAGAAACATCAACGGATAAAGCCTTTAATTGATTTTGTCCGAGGTATTCTGATTACATTTTTTCTGGTTCCAATTAAGTCAAAAAATGAACAGGTAAAAATTCCGGTTCTTGAGCAAGTAGATCATGTTTGTAAATGGTTTGAAGCGACAGGCGAATTCAGGGAACAGGCTCTTCGTTTTATAAGATGGCGGGCATTCTGGAGTACAAAAAATTCCGCTGAACTGACAAACATATTTTTTGCTATAAATGAATTCACACTCTGGTTTGAAGAACAATCAAAACGAAGGCTTGGCAAATACACTAAGAACGTAGATAACTTTTTAGAAAATTCTTACAAAAAGTATCTCTGGCGTGAAGATAGAATTTCATGTTCAAGAGCACGATCCGAATATCATCTTAATATGGTTGGCGCCGAACTTATGAACCGGGCATTCCGTTCTGATTTCAACAAAACAAAAACCAAGGTTGTTCTTGTCCCGGGATGTCTAAGAATTCACAATAATGAAAAGTGTGAAGCGAAAAAAGCAAAAGAAGGATTATTATGCCAGGATTGTTCACCGCGGTGTAGAGTGAATCAACTACAAATGTTAGGGGAAAATCCCAATTATGGCGGATTCGAAGTTTACATTATTCCGCATGCTTCTGATCTTTCTCTTTGGTCTGCTAATGGAAATGGAGCTCAACGAGGAGTAATTGCTTCCGCTTGTGTTACTACACTGGTAGAAGGAGGCTGGGAATTAAAAAGATATGACGTTCCTGCACAGTGTGTTTTGCTGGATTATTGCGGATGTAATAAACACTGGCATCATGAAGGAATTCAAACGGCATTAAATATTCGTGAACTAAAAAGAATAATCAGGAATGAAAATTATACTAATTAGTGTTAGAGAAGTTTTATCGAATAATTGTTTAACTAATCTTAATTAAGAAAGTTAATAATGGATAATTCAATAATTCTATATATTGGTTCATTTTTACCTTTTGCTTGGGGAGTTTCACATCTGTTTCCAACGCGTAATGTAGTGAAAGGCTTTGGCGAGATATCTGTTGACAACCGCCGTATTTTAATGATGGAATGGATTATTGAGGGAGTTGCACTCATCTTTATCGGAGTTCTTGTCGCTTTAGTTACTTACATTGATAAGAGCAGCTTAGTTAGCCAAACAATTTATTGGGCATCTTTTGCTGTTCTTAATGTTCTATCTTTAGTTTCTTTATTTACCGGGTTCAAAATTTCGTTCATTCCATTTAAGCTTTGTCCGTTTATCTTTACAGGATCATCCATATTGATCGTACTTGGAATTTATAGTTAAATAAATAATAAAAGGAAAACAAATAAATGAATAACAAAACTGAAACAGCATTACAGAAGTTTAACTCCGGTTATAACTGTGCGCAATCAGTACTGTTTGCATACAGTGATGATGTAAACATTGATAAAAACACGGCTTTGAGAATAGCATGTGGTTTTGGGGCAGGAATGGGGAGAAAGCAGGAAGTGTGTGGAGCCGTCACAGGAGGAATTATTGCTATAGGAGCAAAGTATGGTAACGAGCAAAATGATAAACAAGCTGCTACTGACGAAGTAAATTCAAAAACAAGAGAGCTCATGGATAAATTCCAAGCGAAGCATGGAACATTTATATGTCTTGAATTGCTTAATGGCTGCAATCTTACGACTGAAAAAGGACAGAAATATTTTAATGAGAATAGTCTAAAAGATAAGGTATGTAATGAATGCGTTTGCGACGTTGTTCAGATTCTGGAAAAAATATTATGAGAAACAATATGAAATATTAAATCTTGCATTCACTGTTTGGATTTTCATATGATTTATAAAACTATTTGTGTTTTATTTTTATCTCTTGTTTTTAGTCAGGTTCTATTTTCTTTTAACCTTTTCGATGATAACGACACAACTAGTAATACTTCTGATAAATCGATAAGAATCTATAATACTGTGCGCTTAACCACTGATAAACCGGTAATTGACGGTAAGCTAAATGATGATTGCTGGAAAACAGGCGAATGGGCAGGTGGTTTCACACAATGGGTTCCTAATGAAGGTGCGGAACCTTCAGAGCCAACTCAAATAAAAATTATTTATGATGATAACAATATTTATGTAGCCATCAGGGCATTTGACAATGAGCCGGATAAAATTTCCCCAAGAGCCGGAAGACGAGATCAGTTTAACGGTGATGCTGTAGGAATTAATTTCGATAGTTACCATGATCACCGTACAGGATTTGAATTTAATGTTACTGCTGCAGGACAGAAGATCGATCTCATTTTAACTAACCCGATGAATGCCGATTTCAATTGGAATGCCGTATGGTATGTTGAAGTAGGTATGGAAGATTCAGCCTGGACAGCAGAATATGAAATCCCGTTAAGCCAGCTACGGTACAGCAATGATTATGAACAAGTTTGGGGAATGCATTGCTGGAGATGGATAGATCGTTTACAGGAAGAAAGTGACTGGGAACCTCAAACTTCACTGGGAGCTGGCATGCTTTATCATTTTGGTGAACTCCATGGAATAAAAGGATTGCCGCCTTCGCGCCGAATTGAAATTATGCCTTATTCGGTTGGAAGGTTAAAAACTTTTAAAAGCCAGGCAGGGAATCCCTTTGCAGATAAAGGTAGATTGTGGCTGGGAAATATTGGTCTCGACGGCAAGATAGGTTTATCCAGTAACTTCACTGTCGATTTAACAATAAATCCGGATTTTGGTCAGGTTGAATCTGATCCTTCTGTAATGAACCTTACAGCATTTGAAACTTTTTATGAAGAGAAACGCCCTTTTTTTCTAGAAGGGAAAAATATTTTCAACTTTGAATTTGATGATGCAAGTATTTTTTACAGCAGAAGGATTGGACATTCACCAACATATTTTCCAACGTTAAATGAAAACGAATTTATTGATTATCCTGATAATACAACCATTCTCAGCGCTCTTAAACTGAGTGGAAAAACTTCTAATGGACTTTCAGTTGGTGTGCTGCAAAGTTTTACAGCAATTGAAAATGCGGAGATAAACTCAGCAGGAATTAATAAGAATGTTAGAGTTGAACCTTTAACTAATTTTGCTATTACAAGAGTTCAGCAGGATTTTGAAGAGGGGAATACAGTACTCGGAGGCATTTTTACTTCAACTAATCGCTTTATTAATGATTCTAATCTTGAATTTATGAATCGTAATGCCTTTACGGGTGGTGTTGATTTACTTCATCAATGGAATGACAAAGAATTCTTTATTGATGCAAAATTAGTTGGAAGTTTAATTTCAGGCAGTAGCGATGCAATAAAATTACTTCAAAATACTCCTGCCAGATATTATCAACGTCCGGATGCAAATCATTTGACTTACGATACTTTACGGACTCAACTTTCGGGGCACGGCGGAAAAATTAAAATTGGAAAAGGAAGTAAAGGATTCTGGCGTTATTCAACTGCTTTAAGCTGGTATTCTCACGGTCTTGATCTAAATGATTTAGGTTATATGCAAATAGCTGATTTTATCAAACAAGAAAATTCCGTTTCATATTTTGTTAACCAACCAGAATCGATTTTCAGAACTTACTCTGTCGGTTTAAGCCAATTTAATAATTTTGATTTTGGAGTAAACCATTTGTCATCAGGAGGAGGATTAAGTATATATCTTGAGTTTCTCAACAAGTGGGCAATCAGTACATCAATTAATTATACTGCGCAGACTCTGGATACACGGGTACTGCGTGGAGGATATGCAATGTTAATTCCTGCTGTCTGGGCAAACAGTTTTTATGTTAGAACAGACCCATCTGAAAAAATATTTTTCGATTTGTCTACAGATATTTCTTTGTCGGATAACAACAGTAGAAGATATTACAGTATAGTTCCGGGAACATCCATCCTGCTTTCAAATACATTGAAAGTATCGTTGAGTGCAAGTTATTCTTCAAACATTGATGATCTGCAATATGTTTACACAGTTAATAATGAAAATAGGTACATACTTGGTAAAATTAACCAGCATACACTTGGTTTAACATTCCGGATTGATTACAACATTACCCCAGAATTCTCTATTCAATATTATGGA
>CAZUOC010000091.1:0-7148 GCA_964622335.1 uncultured Ignavibacteriaceae bacterium | reverse complement strand
AAAGACTTAGAGTTTGAAAGAGCAGCAGCATTGAGAGATGAAGTGAACAGACTTAAAAAAATGTTGAAGTAATTAAACAGCTTTGGTTTTTCCCTTTAACATTTGCCAGACAGTCTGAATAATAATTTGTATGTCCAGCCAGAAGGACCAGTTTTCAATATACCAGAGATCTAACTCTATTCTTTTAATTGTGCGTCTTTTATTTTCTTCCTCATCTTCAACATCTCCTCTTAATCCATGTATTTGTGCCCATCCTGTTATTCCTGGTTTTACATTGTGTCTTAATTTTATTTCTTCAACAATTTTACCATATTTATCATCGTACGGTACGGCATGGGGTCTCGGACCAACAACTGACATTTCTCCTTTAAGAACATTAATGAATTGCGGTAGTTCATCGACATTTGAAATTCTTAATAATCTACCAAAAGAAGTTACGCGTGGATCATTTTTAGTAACAGGCTGAAAATCTTTTTCCGTAGATTTATTGTCATATAAAGTTCTGAACTTATAGCATCTGAATTTTTTATTTCTTGCACCGACTCTATCCTGCACAAAAAACACAGCCCCCCCGGAAGTCAGTTTAGTTACTATGGCTATTAATGGAACCAAAATAGAGAGTAAACAAATTGTGATAATCAAAGAAAAAATTATATCGAAGCTTCGTTTTATAAATCTCCATTGAGCTTCATCAAGAGGTTCGTTTCTTGAAGTAATGATCGGAAAATTTCCTATCATACTTACCTGGAAACGTTTTGAGATAAATTTGAAGTAATCGGGAATGATATGGATTCTTATGGCATTTCTATTACAAATTCTGATAATGTTATCCAGTAGGGAATTATCCTTTTCAGACAAAGCAATTATAACTTCATTTATATTTTTAGCGATTATGATATCCTCGAGCTGATCATACCCTCCAAGTATTTCTTTTCCGATTTCCTTCCCGTCATTTAGGAATCCGATAAACCTGTAGCCATAGTCTGGGTTCCTGGTTAGAAGATCTTTAAAATTAACTGCGACTTCCCCTGTGCCTACAATCAATATGTTTCTGATATTGTATCCTTTTTTCCTGAATATTCTTAATAACAATCTGAAAGAGAAAGACCTTATACTGACAAAACAAAAAAGTATAATTGAATAATAAATTATAAAGTTTCTTGTAAAGAGATTTTCTTTTACTATAAAGATGAAGAAGATAGAAACTATAATTTGCACAACTATACTTTTTAGGATATCGATTATGTGAAAAGCAAATAATCGTGAACCGGATTGGTCATAAAAATTTGTAATACTTGTATAGAAATACCAAACAAAATTTAGTCCGATTAAAAGTACAAACATCCGGTTCCTGTCGAGCAGTATTTGAAGGGATTGCGCAAGAATGGCTGCAACTACAAAAGCTATGTTCAGCAGAATTAAATCACTGAATAAACGCGCAAAGTAAATTGATCTTTTGTTAACTATCATTTTCTATTTATGATTATCTTCAAAGAATTTTTCTGATTCTTTACCTACAAAATCTAATATTCTTTTTTCAAAAATATCTCTACTAAATTGTTGAGCGTGATTTGAAATGATTTTAGGATCGAATAAATTTTCTTTTTCTTCAAATTCAGAAATTGCTTTTTTAATACTTTCGATTGTTTGTGAGTCGAACAAAATTCCGGTTTTTTGATTAATTACTGTTTCAGCAGTTCCTCCTTTACCCAGAGCAATAACAGGAGTTCCGCAAGCCATGGCTTCTACTACAGTGATACCGAAATCTTCTTCCGAAGCAAAAACAAATGCTTTGGAATGCTGCATTAAATCTTTTAATTCTTTGTCTTCTTTATATCCTAAGAATTCTATGTTTGAAGCTGCCAGATTTTTTATTTTGTTTAATTCAGGTCCGCTGCCTATAACTTTTAGCTTTTTGCTTTTCATTGTAGAAAAAGCTTCGACAATTAAATCAACTCTTTTATAAGGAACCATTCTAGATGCAGTTAAATAATAATCGCTTTTTTCTTTTACGCAATTAAATTTCTTTACATCAACAGGGGGATAAATTACTGTAGAGTCGCGATTATAAATCCTTTTAATTTTACCAGAAATGAATTTTGAATTTGCGATCAGGAAATTTGGTCGTGAGGCTGTTTTAAGATCCCACTTTCTTAAATAATTCATAACTGACTTTGCTAAAACACCTTTCAATCCGCCAGACATATTTGCTTGGCTCAAATAAAGCTCTGCATTATCCCAGGCGTATCTCATCGGTGAATGACAATAACTTATATGAAGCTGATCCGGCTTTGTTTTTATTCCTTTAGTAACCGAATGTGAACTCGATATGATCAAATCGTATTTGGAAAGATCGAGTCTTTCAATTGCAAAAGGGAAAAGCGGAAGATAATTACGGTGTCTCTTTTTTGCGAAAGGAAGTTTTTGAATTAAAGAAGTTTTAGCATGTTTCCCTTTCAGTATAATCTCTCGCTGTTTATCATCTAAAAAATCTACAAGAGCAAAAACATCTGCATCTCGCCAGATGTTAGTAAAAGATTCGACTACTTTCTCAGAACCCGCATAATTTACAAACCATTCATGGACTATAGCGGTTTTTAACATACTTATGTTTTTATTGAATTGAATAAGTTAGAATAATTTGTGGTAAATCTTTCTATTGAATATTCAACTTTTACTTTTTTGTATGCTTTTTCTCTTATACGATCGAAAGCCTCACTTTTTATATTTTCCAGGCAAAATTTAATTTTTTCTTTGAGCAAGTTTACCTGGTTAGGTTCAACTAGAAATCCTGTTTCGCCGTCATCAATCATTTCTTCGATACCTCCAGCTTTGGCAGCTAAAATAATTTTTTTGTACGACATAGCTTCTAAAACAGTATATGGAAATGCTTCCGGTATTAGAGAGTAAGTAATTATTATATCCTGAGATGAATATATTCTTTCCTTTGATTCGGCATATCCCTCTAATTGAACTTTCCTTTCTAATCTTGATTTTTTTATTAGGTCTTTTAGCTCCAATTCATATTTTGAAGAATCGGGGTCATTTGCAACTGCACCGAATATATGGAGACTTACATTGTCGTTTGTCAGAATATCTCTCAATGCTTCAATAACCAAATGAATTCCTTTTATTTTTATTATGTTTCCTACAATTCCTATTTTGATTTCATCCTTAACACTATTATCTAAGCGGTGAATATTTGGAAGTGTTATCCCATTAGGTATAGCTACAATCTTATTCGAATCCGGCAGATTTAACATTAGTATAATATTTTCTTTAACTGTATTAGATACACACACAATTTTTTCAGCAATCCTGTGGACAAGTTTAACAATTTTCTTTTCAATGGAATTTTTATCGAATATTAAGTGCTGTACTACAATTAACTTTTTCTTAGAGAGTACGACTGACGGCAGTGCATATAAAGCAGCGAACAATCCGTTTGCTAATACTATCGTAGGATTTTCGGACTTAAATGTTTTTAATAATTTGAAAGTAGAAATATTTATGTTGAAGATCATTCTAAGGAGGGAGTTCAAATTCCATCCCGAACCACGGTATATTTTCTTTACATTGTTTATGGTAACAGTTTTAATGTTTTTTTCTTTAAACTTATTTAAAGCGTTTCCCTTAGGCGAGACGAGTATAAATTCATAATCTCTAACGTTTGTGCTTAGTCTTAATAAAAATTCCTCTCCTCCACCCCAGTTTTGCATAACAGAGATGCACAGGACTTTTGGAAGAGATTCACTCTTTTTGTCCATTATAAGAATAATTTCTCCGTTAAAAATTTCTTAATTTTAGCAGTAACTATAAATATAATCATGAAAATTTCAGTAGTAACAGCAACATTCAATTCTCAGAAAACAATTGAGCAAAATGCCCGATCTGTTATATCTCAAAATTACAAAGATTTTGAGCATATTATTGTTGATAATTTAAGTTCAGATGAAACGCTTAAAATCATAAAAGATATTTATTCAAAAAATGGTTTAGCAAATAAGTTACGAATATTAAGTGAGAAAGATGAAGGAATTGCTGATGCTTTTAATAAAGGAATAGAGTTTTCTCAGGGAGGAATAGTAACGTTTCTTAACAGCGATGATTATTACTCTGATGATTCGGTTTTTAGTAAAGTTATTGAAGCTTTTAATGATAAAAATGTTTTGGTTGTTCACGGAAATATTTATTTTGAAGATAAAGCATATGGCTCTAACATAAGGAGACCGCTTCTTTGTCCCGTAACGGTAGCAATGCCCTATAATCACCCCACGATGTTTTTCAGGAAATCCGTTTTCGAACAATTTGGATATTATGATATTTCATACAAGTACTCAATGGATTTTGAGCTTGTTTGCAGGCTTGAGAAAAGTCAAAATGGCTTGGATAACATAACGCGATATGTCGAAAGCACTCCGCTGGTTTCCATGAATGCGGGTGGAGCCTCTTGGAGAAATGAGATTAGTTCAATACAGGAATGCAAATCGGCTCTTATTAAACATGGTTTCTGGGATTACAATGCCAAGAAAAATTATTTCCTTAGAATTATTCGCACAAATATGAAAGAATGTTTTAGCAAGCTTAATCTTAATATATTGGTTATATTCTGGAGGAATAACAAGTGGAGATAAAAAGGATTTAATGCTAAATTTTGTAAACAAAATTATTCCGCTTCCAAAATTTACAGGAGCTTCCCGCTCTGTAGCGGCTAAAAAAAATATTTTTCTTTTATTTGTTTTTAATGGATTCAATTTTCTTTTCAATATAATTCTTGTTCGTTTAACATTGGATTATCTTGGACAGGAAGGTTACGGAGTCTGGATTACACTTGCATCTGTCCTTACCTGGTTCGGATATTTGGATTTTGGATTAGGCAACGGGCTTAGAAATAAGTTGGCAGAAGCGTTTGCTAAAGGTGAATATCATTTAGGCAAAATTTATGTAAGCACAACTTACGCAGTTTTTTCTATTGTGTTAGTAATCTTATATGTGTTCTTTTTATTATTTTATAGAAGTATTGCATGGGCATCTGTCTTTAACACTTCATTAACTTTTCAGAATGAACTTTCGCCTCTTGCTTTTTATGTTTTCACTTTCTTCATAATTAATTTTGTTTCAAAACTTATTACATACATAACTACGGCGGATCAGAAACCGGCCTTAAACGGATTCTTTAGTTTTACAGTCAATCTTCTAACGGTTGTTTTTGTTTATGTCCTGATAAGAACCCTTCCCCAATCAATTTTATACTTAGGCGCAGGGTCAACATTTATTCCTGTAGCAGTTTTTTTAATAGCTTCTGTTTTTCTTTTTAGAGGTACGTATAAAGAAATAGCTCCTTCATTTAAATCAGTGAACCTTAAATATTCCAAGGATTTAATAAGTCTCGGTTTTCAGTTTTTTGTTATACAAGCAGCGAGCCTAATCATATTCGCAACAGATAATATGATCATCACACAAATTTATGGTCCTGAAGATGTAACAATTTACAATGTGGCTTACAAGTATTTCAATTATATCCCTATAGTTTTCTATACAATACTTAACCCGTTTTGGTCGGCTTATACTGATGCTTATGTTAAAGAAGATTTTGTTTGGATAAGGAATGCGATAAAGAAAATTTTTAATGTTTGGATTTTACTTTCCCTAGTTGTCTTGATTATGATCGCTGTTGCAGACTATGTATATGATATTTGGCTCGCATCAAAAATAACAGTACCGTTTGTTCTAACAATTCTTATGGGAATTTTTGCAATATTATCCAACTGGAATAATATATTTGCATATTTCTTAAATGGAGTCGGTAAAATCAGATTATCACTTTACGTTTCTGTTTTTATTGGGATTCTGAATATTCCTCTATCGATTTTTTTGGCAAAGAATTTAGAATTAGGAATTTCGGGAGTAATAACTGCAACATTAATTTGTCTTTTATTCGGTTCGGTCTATGCACCAATTCAATATTATAAGATTATAAATAAAAAAGATGAAGGAATCTGGGGAAAATAGTTTATGAATTGCAAGGTATGTGGAAATAAAACCGAAGTTAAATTCGAGACCACGATTTTAAACAAATACAGAGCAAAATATCTTATTTGTAATAAGTGCGGGTATCTTTTTGCTGAAGATCCTTATTGGCTTAGCGAAGCATATAAAAGTGCAATTAACATTTCGGATACGGGTATAATGAGCAGGAACATCTACTTTTCGAAGTTGGTTTCGATAATTATTTATTTTTTCTTTGATAAGAAGGGAAAGTTCGTTGATTATGCTGGAGGTTATGGAATTTTTACAAGACTAATGCGTGATATCGGTTTAGATTTTTATTGGCAGGATCCCTACTGTAAAAATCTATTGGCAAGAGGATTTGAGTACGATCAGTTATCAAAGGAAAATATAAATTTAGTTACAGCCTTCGAAGTGTTTGAACATTTAGTTGATCCTTTAGATGAAATTGATAAGATGCAAAAGATATCAGACAATATTGCGTTTTCAACAGTTTTAATACCTTCTCAAATTCCAGCACCGGGAGAATGGTGGTATTATGGGTTTGAACATGGTCAGCACATATCTTTTTATTCTGAGAAAACTATAAGATTAATATCAAAACGCTTTGATCTGAATTTGTATTCATTTGGTGATATTTTTGTATTTACTAAAAAAGAATTGAATAGTTTCATGTTGAGTCTGATTCAATTTTTATTTCATTTTGGATTGTTCAATGTTGTCAGTTTTAAAATCAAGTCTAAAACTGAAAGTGACTTCAGGTTGTTAAAAAGTAAGAGTTAAAAAATTATGCAGGTATATACAGATTATTTTAGGGCTAGAAATGTTAAACCCGACTTTTATTCAAATTATAAAATACCTGCTTATTTAAACGGGATTTTGCCTAAAAACAAGGATTCAAAAATTCTAGATATCGGATGCGGCTTTGGAATGACTATGAATGCTTTAAGAGAGAAAGGATATAAAAACCTAAAAGGTATTGACCTTTCCGATGAAGCAGTAGAATATTGTAAGAATATAGGGTTAGATGTAGAAAAAATTGAAATTATAAAATATTGTATTGTGGGCGAAAAATATGATTTAATAATAATGAGTCACGTATTGGAGCACATTGATAAGGCAGAAGTTATTAATACACT
>CAZUOC010000090.1:1390-7199 GCA_964622335.1 uncultured Ignavibacteriaceae bacterium | reverse complement strand
ATAAGCCCTCAGCGCGTCCCTGGGTGTAGGAAATATCACACCAAGTGTTGGGCCGTAGCTACCAATGCGGGCATAATTTTTATGATATGGCGTCCAGACTTCTCCCGTTTCTACTCGCGAGTTCTTATCCATATATGAAAACTCTTTAACAAAGTCTAGGTCGTCCGTGAAGAATGTTCGATCAAAATACAAGTGTATCTTACCTCTGGAAAGCCCGGTCATCTTTCTGTAAGACTTTCTCAGATCATGTACAAAACCAACCAAAATATTCTCATTATCTTTTAAGACCTTCAGCAGCAAATTAAAAGCGACCTCCCCTTTGGGACCGTCCAGCAATATAGCAATCTTTTTGTCTTTGTACTTTCTCAGGATTTGGGGGATCTTGGAAATAGAGTTCCCATATAAAAGTTTCAGATTGTCGTAGCCTTTAAGCCTTTTCTCAGTTTCCTTGGCTACTTCCCCCCGCTCCAATTCCAAGCTAATGATTTTTACATGCGAACCTTTGTAATATTCAGCCATGATCTTTGTACTTTGACCTCCATATCTTCCGGACTCAATGATCAGGTCTACTCCTAATTTCTTGGTCAAAGCCAGCACGGCAAACATTTCGCTGTTCAAAATTCCTCTTTCTTCATAGCCCAGCTTATCAAAATCAAGCTCATCCTTGTGTTGGAAACAGGCCTCCATGACAAACTTCTTGCTCATAGCCTCGTTGGCATCCGCATATAGCCCTTCCCACAACTCTCTCATTTCCACCGAGGTCTCTTTTGGTCTGTGCTGAGTGTAGCCGGCTTCTTCTATGAGTACTTTTTTCCAGCCGCCTTTATAGTGAAATATATAACTACCGGAATTTACAGGTACGCTGTTGGTCTGGTTTAGTATTTTACACTCGAAAGGTAAGAAGTTTATTTTGCCAAGATCATAACTGATCTCCCCGCCTTTTTTGTAATCAATCCCCTCAAGTAATTTCACAAAGGAATACTGATCAGCTGCGCCCATTTCTTTCATGGAGGTGATAAGCATTTTTTTATCTTCGACTATTTCCAAGGTTCTCTCCCGCCACAAATTCATAAATCGCCTGATCTTATCCGAATTCCTCACAATTATGACTCCAGTATTTATGAAGATCTTGCCCTCTTTCCAGGTATAGATGAGATCGAAAGGTTTTTTCAACAACTCATCTATGTTCTTGTGCACCAACATGTCCACATCTATGATGCAAATGATCTCGTTCTCACCATACTTTTCCAAGTGCTTAGAATAGTAAGACAGTTTGGCCGGAATTCTTTCCGCCGGATTTTTGTAAGACACGGTACCTGAATAATCGATAAATTTTACCCGGGGAAAATAATTTCTGATCAATCGCAGATCTTCTTCAGAAATATCTTCATAGAGAACGTCCACATCATCGTGGGGGTGGGTTCGGGCTAAGCTTTCCAAAAAAACCACTAAATAGGGTACGTATGTTGAGCCGTAAATTGTGGTAAGAAACTTCATACTTTCCAAGTCTACCATAACCTCTTACCCGCTTTCCTCCTTTCCCATCTCAGGTTAGTTAATATATAATAAGCTTGTGCTAAAAGGAAAAACTGTAGCTTTGGTCATTAAATGCTACAACGAAGAAAATCAGATCGTGAAAGTATTAAAGAGTGTGCCTGATTTTGTGGACAAAATAGTGGTGATAAATGACAGATCCGCTGATAGAACCTCTGAGGTAGTAAAAACCTATATGAAAAATAACCGTCAAAGTTCTCCGGACACCAGAACTGACCAAAGGATACTAAAAGATGACGGCTACGATGAGGCGGAAAGGGCTCTAAGAGAGCTAAAAAAACAGGAGGACACTATGTTCACGCCTCACAAAGTGATCAATGAGAAACCCACTCAAGACAGAATAATACTTATTGACCATATGGAAAACGGTGGGCCGGGAGCGGCAGTAGCTACAGGCTATAAATGGTGCCGCGACCATCAAATAGACTGCACTTCCGTCATAGATGGTGACGGGCAGATGGATCTTTCGGAGCTGGAGGCAATTTGCCTGCCGGTGGTAGATGGGGAGGTTGATTATGTGAAAGCCAATCGTCTTAAGCATAGATCAGCCTTGCTGGTCATGCCTAAGGTGAGGTTTTTTGGGAATTCTATCCTTTCTTTGCTGACCAAAGTAGCTAGCGGATACTGGTATGTCACGGATACGCAGACTGGCTATACCTCCATTTCTTTGGACGCGCTGGAGGGAATAAGACTACACCAGATATATAAAGGTTACGGTTACCCCAACGATATGCTGGTAAAACTAAATGTTTCCGGGGCTACCCTTAAAGAGATACAATCAAAGCCTGTCTATAACATCGGTGAAAAATCAGACTTGGATGTTTTTAAGGTCATACCCAAGATCAGCTGGCTATTGTTCAGATCCTTTTGGATAAGGATATACAAAAAATATTTGTTCCGGGATTTTCACCCTTTATTCCTTCTCTATCAATTTTCTTTTTTGCTGTTTTTAGCCGATATTTTTGTTTTCAAAAGAATTTTAGACCAAGTAACAAGTGGCAGGTCCATCACCTTTCAAAGCTTGATCGTGTTTGTATTTTTAGCCATCAGCGGCTTTCAAGCATTCATTTTTGCCATGTGGATGGACATGATGGATAATGACCGACTCTACAAATCCTAAATTATTGGTCCTGACATCTACCTTTCCTGTTTCCCCGGAAGCCGGAGATAATTTTGTCTCTCAGCTCTGCTATCAATTGTCCGGGAATTTTCAAATCACAGTGCTGGCACCTCAAACTAAGGGTTCGGCGGAAAAAGGAACATTTCATGACTTGGAAATTGTTAGGTATAAAGTTACTCCTTTTGGTAATTTGGGCCTTACGCAAAACAGCGGTATTGTTTCGAATATAAGAAGAGCTCCGTGGCTGATCTTGATCTCCCCTTGGTTGATATTTTCACAAGTTGCAGCTTTAAAAAAGATGGTCAAGGAGAATAATTTTTCTGCCATCCACGCACATTGGTTGATTCCCTCAGGATTTTCAGCTGCTTTGTATAAAAAACTATTTAATAAAAATATAAAATTGATTGTTACAGCACATGGCAGTGATATAAATAAATTTAACTTTTTACCTTTTTCCTTCATCAAGAAATTTACCTTATCTCAAGTTGATACGTTAAGCACGGTCAGTCAAGATCTCAAACAAAAAGTTTTAGATCTTGGCTACAGAAAAGAAATACCTGTTGTGCCCATGGGAGTGGACACTTCTAAATTCTCACCGGAATATTTTTCTGTGGAACTGGCAAAGATCTACAACAAACCTGTTTTACTTTATGTCGGCACTGTAATAAAAAACAAGGGTGTAGAAGTTTTGTTAAAAAGCATGAGGATACTAGTGGAAAAATTCCCTCAAGCTACACTTCTTCTTATTGGCGATGGAAATTATTTGGAGCAGTCGAGATCTTTAACATCATATATGAAACTAGAAGAAAATATAAAATTTCTGGGTCGTTTACCAAACTCGGAACTGCCAAAATACCACGCTACTTGTAATGTTTTTGTACTGCCTTCACTTTCTGAAGGATTCCCGGTAGTCATCTCGGAGGCTTTAAGTTCAGGCAGTCTATGCGTAACCAGTGATCTGCCGGTTTTTAAGCAGCTGGAAGATTCAGGAAACTTTCTCATAACTTCGGAGCGTCAAAACCAGGGAGATCTGGCTAAAAAGATGGTAGAAATCCTGGAACTAAGCCAAGATGATAAACAATCCAGACGTCTGGCTGCCAGAAAATATGCAGAAAAAAATCTAAGTTGGGAAAAAGTCTCCCAAGAATATGTAAAGATGTTCTATGAAAATATTAATTCCCACTAAGCATACGGTCCACATAACCGGCCCGGAGCGCTGGAAACAAAATCTATTTGCGCAACTGAGCCAAGACCAGAATCTGAAGGTGATCTACGGCTATGGGCTGCTGTCTTTGAAACAATTATTTTGGAGCGATGTGATACACATTTATTATGTTTCGATCCTGAACGTAAAAATATTACTACTAAGTAAGATCTTAAATAAAAAAACTGTATTTACCGTGCATGGTGACTACTTTTCCGAAAGCGACCAAAAACACGGACTTAAAAAATTGTTGTGGCTGCCTCTGCACATCCTCTGCACCAAGTTAGCCGACAAGATCACTTTTCCCTCCAGATATCTTTACAATAAAATATTGCTCCATCAACCGGAACTGAAAAACAAAAGCCACATTATTTATAACGGAATAGGTCCGTTAAAAACCAACCAAAGTTTAAAAAGATCGGATATTGGCCTAAAAGAAAGTGGCCTGCTTTTAGTCACTATTACAAACTTTGATCTTGAACAAAAAGCTCGGGGGTTTAAACTGCTGTCCAAAGAATTCGAAAAATTTCTAAAAGATCATCCTCAAGCATATTTATTAGTGGTGGGCGGCGGTAAACTCCAAAAACGCTACGCTGACCAAAACGATAATGATCGTATAAGGTTTTTGGGTTATAGAAAAGATGCGGTAGAAATCTTAAAACTCTGCGATCTCTTTGTCTATTTTAGTCTGCTTGATAATCTGCCCTACGTGATCCTGGAAGCTCTAACTTTAAATAAACCTGTGCAATCCTTACCTACTGGAGGTATCCCGGAGGTATTACCGGCTGAGTATATTACCAAAGGAGAAATTAACTTGCTTCGGCATAAAAGGTATAATCTACCGGTCGACATCTCTGCCCAAAGAATGGCGCATGAATTCTCAAAGCTTTACAAAAATTAGAATTATCCTGGAAAAACACTATCCTCTATTTATTGCAGCCATTTTGCTGGCATTTTTTGCTCTTTTGAGCACACTAAAATATTCACAAAAAGATGAGGTTTTATATTTGCGCGAAACTTTGCTCATGGCAGAACTTCTAAAACACGGGAAGTGGCTTGGGGACTATGCAGTAGGAACGCATGGTTTTCTCTTTAAGAGCCCGTTGGCATTGGTTTTCATGATTACCGGTCCAAGCGTCTTTGCCGCTTCAATTTATAACGCGCTCATATCGTCCCTATCGTATCTGATATTTTATAAGATACTTAAAAAACATTTTAGATTTTCCGAACACATAAACTTGCTAAGCGGTTTACTTTTAGTAACTACACATCAATTCATTACCAGCACGTTTTTGTATCTTAGAGAACCGGTAGCTCTTCTTATGACCTTACTGGTCATATGGTCAATTTTAGAAAAGAAAAGCTACTTGATGCTGGGTTTTCTTTTAATGCTTCTCATGGACGCCAAAGAACATGTGGCTTTTATGATAGGCTTGGGTCTGGTTGTAGGAGTATCAGTAGAACAGCTTCGACACATAAAGCAGGAGGGCTTGCTTTCCGTGGTAATTCACACCTCTATAAGCTATTTAAAACTTTTCGTTCCATCAACCGTACTAGTATTTTTTATGCTTTTCACCTCTGTTATCCCTCTTAATATTTATACGGCTTTCGCCTTTGGAGCCATTGACCGCGGATTTAGTGCACAGTTAAAACAACTGGCCTCAGGTAATGAGTATAACTCCAGCCTTACCAGCGCCGAAATAATTGACACCTCGTATTCAGGCGCGGTCTGGCAGACAAATTTGCTAGAGGCAATAAAGAGCACTGAAAGCGCGGGAGTGTCAGGACTTATCTTAAAATATATGCTCAAACCTCTATACCCTAGAACCTTTGGTTACCTGGCTATTCCTTTAATAATAATGGTGCCTGCCCTATCAATGGCTTTCTATTATTGCTTTCGTCCTAAAAAAAGAGATGAACGCCTGCAAACA
>CAZUOC010000090.1:0-1380 GCA_964622335.1 uncultured Ignavibacteriaceae bacterium | reverse complement strand
CTCGTCTACACCCTCATCTACCTTCTATATTACAGCCATGGAAGATATATATTACCCATGCTACCGTTAGCTATTATTTTTTTCATACAATTTTGGGTGGTCAAACCAAAATTTCAGTCACAAATTATCTATTTGACCATATTTTTAGTACCCTTAAGTACTATCTTCGAAGTTACTTTTATTCGTGAGAAATGGATCATTAATCTTTTTACCGGACTTCTGCTTCTTACCTACTTCTACTTTCAGAAGAGAAAAGCTGATCGTAGTCCCCGCCTACTCTTCTTGCCGGTACTGGCCATAAGCGCGATCTCATTTTCGACCGCTATATTTTACCTTTATTCTTTTCAGCTTGGGCAATTTAAAAAATCTTTGCTCTGGGGCCGTGACGAGGAAATGCACAAAACAGTCGAATTTCTTACCCCCACAGAGAAGGTTCTTTACAACGGAAATCACTACCTGCTGTCATTTTATAGAAAAGATCTTTCTCAGGATGTGGAGGCTCAATGGAAACTTGGTAACAATATCCCAAAAAATAACCTGCTAAAGATCTACAATGAGAAGTTTACTGAACCATATCCTTATAAATTCTCCTGCGAAGATATCATCACTTATGCCAAAGATAACAACTTTACTAAAATATTGTTCTTAAAATCTTTATACAGCACTTATAAATTTTCCCGAGAAGAGTGCTGGCGAAGCTTCGTCTCAAATCTTAAATTAGAAAATAAAATAGAACTTAAAGGAAAAGATTTACTGATCTTTTCTGTGTTGTAAGGCGTATTCCAGTATTCTTTCGAACACCTGTATCGTTTTTTCCATGCTGTATTGCTCTTCTATCAATTTTTTTCCGTTGGCAGACAGAGTACTCATATTTTGAGGGTCATTTTTTAAGTGCATTATTTTATCTGCGATCTTTTTAGGATCGTTGTTCTTGATCAAGTAACCGTCTTTACCATTTTCGATCACTTTTCTATTGCCTGAAAAGTCCGAGGCAATAACCGGCGTGCCCGCCGCTAGTGATTCCAAAACGGAGTTGGAGAGACTTTCTCCGTTGGTGGATAAAAGTAGGGAGAGATCACTGGCAGCAGAGATACTTTCCACATCATTTCTTTGACCTAAGAACTTGATGCTATTTTGGTATCCCCAATCTTTCACCATGTTTTCCATATTTTGCCTATCCTTTCCATCACCGACTAAATAAAAATTGATGTGTTTATCAATCTCCAGACAAAGTCTGGCGCTACTCAGAAAATTCTGGTGATCTTTTGCCTCGTCCATCCTGGCTACCATGCTCACAATGAATTTATCCTGAGAAAATCCTAGTTCATCTCTGACCTCATTTTTTGTCTTTTTGGGGAATCTGCTCATCTGTATCCCGTT
>CAZUOC010000089.1:1315-7200 GCA_964622335.1 uncultured Ignavibacteriaceae bacterium | reverse complement strand
TTTGCTCATGGAGTTAAAGATTTCCAGGGAGGTGAGGCTATTGTTGGCGAGCAAGGCCGTGAACTGATGCTCACACCTGGTCAGGGAATTTCTTTCACTCCTGATCATGCTACCAGAATGCTTATACCTTCAGGTACAGATATCATACCCAACTATGAGACCGAGAAAATAATTCAGGGAGGGATCATGCCAGAGAAATTCGATGCTCTCATAGCTGAATCAAAAGCAACGCGTAAAGCAATTCTAAGCAGGCCAATAAATGAAACAAGATTGACAGATAAGGGACTTAAAAAGATGGTTCGACACAATAATTCTGTCACTGAATACCTAGAGGTTTATATGAGAAAATGAAAAATTATAAATACATATTGAAATACGATCATATCCTGACTTCAATACCGAATTCTGGCGGTCCTGATGCAACAGATTGGATCAATGATGTCGGAGGATTGGCGGAAGGATGGGAGCAAATTGGAACATTTGGATCCCCGTCAATTATTACGTCGGCAGGATTTACAGGAAATGCTCAACGTTATTACAAGAGTTCAATCGCTGAACAAGGCTTAAAGTCATATTTTGAGATAAAATGTCAACCAGGTAAATTAATAACATTAAAATTAAGATATGCGGCCAATGCAACGGATTGGAGTGTTTATGTCAATGATGCTTTTATAGGAACTTTGCCCGATACCGGATCAATTCCAGATGATATTGAACTTCCTTTTACTCCCAATAGATATTCTCTTGATAAAATTGAGATTAAAGAAACCGGTTCAGGATATCCGTCCGAAATCATCGTCGATGAAATGTATTTTCAATTGATAGATTCAGATGAGGAAACTCTTACAAAAAATCCTATCGGATGGAATGATCTTGGAATTTCATTTATTAGAAATGAAGTTTATCAAAGCATACTGAGATCATTTTCTCTCTCACTGAAATTCACAAAGATATCAGGAGCCGGCGGAGCTAATATTGAGGCAATTTATTATATGGATGGGATCTCGGCAAATATTGGAATTGAAATCTATCAATTAAATCCTCAAACGAATGATTACGATCTATTTTACACGGGAATACTTGACTTTAATCCCGACAGATTTACAATAAAAAGGGATTGGATAGAGGTAGGAATCATCGATTCAGGGAAATTACAGAACTTTAAAGCCCGTGAGGAAATAAATTTTGATCTTAATTCTGAGGTTTCCGCTGATGATGTACCGATAACTCCTTTCGTTAATGCTCCTGTTGATATAATTTTTAAACCTATAAATATTTATTTGAAAGTTCAAAGCTCAGGAAATTATCAGGATGAGTTTTTCTTTTCCAATGATTCAAATCCTCCTGTTAATCCTCCAACAGATTACGGACTTCCCGGAACTTGGTTCACTCCCGGATCAGTGGCAAATATTAAATATTGGGCGGAGGTAATAAATATCAATGAAATTGGAGATCGGTTTAAATCTAGTTCCGGACCCGAATTTGATAGTCGCTCGTTGTATGTTTATTCAAATGATACTGATTTTGATGCAATTATAATGATTAACGAGTTTGATATCTTATCAAATAGTCTAACCGTTGAAATGAGGGAATTTGCTGGCCTTTATTCAGAACAAACTATCTATAATTTAATTGGAAGGACATACGATAAGGACAGCAATACATTAATCGAGAGAATATTTGATACAGTTATAAAACAACAGACAGGAGGACCAATCCTTCAAATAGAATCTATTATTTTGGACGGAAGCGCGATAAAAGGAACTTCTTATCTCGTCCCTCCCGATGGGGGTATGACCATAACAATTGAAGTAACAACAAACACAATCGCGAATTGGGATATAACTGCAAGTCATTATATTCATGGAGCTATTGAAGCGGAATTAAATATCACTGAAATATCAAATTCAATAGGTCAAACAGCCGTAGAATGTTTTTATCCTTTCGAGGCATTCACAAGATTAATTCAATTAATGACAAGTGAAACCGATACGGCTAAACTTTTTGAATCCAATTATTTAGGCAGGAATTACGGTGAATTTGTCGGATATGGTGTTTATGGACCAGGAGCATCGGACGCAATTACAACAGGATGGAACCTGAGAAATTTTCCAGACAAGGCTTTCAATGTAAATTTCAAAGATCTGTTTTTGACTTTCTCAAATGTTCATGGTTTAGGACTTGGTTATGATCGGGTAAATGATTTGTTTTACATTGAGCCTATTGGCCAATTTTATGATTCCGGATATTTTATGTTTGACCTGGGAGAGGTTGCTGAACTTGATAAAAATCCTTATAAAGAAGCATTCAACTCAAAGATTGCATCAGGGTACGATGAAAAAGGCGAATATGAGGATTTTCAGGGCATAAATGAATTTAACTTGGAGAGTGAACATTCACTCCCATTGCCAATAAAAAAGACGAGTGCAGGGCGTGGTATTTATAACTACGATTCAATTGGGATGGAACTCGCTCGGCGTTATCAATATGCCTTTAATGCTTCAAAGGATACCAAGTATGATGATAATATTTATGTTGTAAAAACCGGCGCTGGATACACAATTCAGGGAGCGCCTGACGTTTCAGGATTTGACGGGATTGAACAATATTATAATTTGGCCTATACGCCCAGGGAAAACCTAATCAGAAATGCAGGCTTTTATAAGTCAGGACTTTGGAATCATGAGCTATTAATTAAATTTGTCAGGGCTGTCAAGGACAAAAATATTTCTTATACCAATCAAAACGGGAGTCTTGTCAATGAATTTGATGATCTCTCAGGTGAGGATTTACAGGATCCTGCATTATATGTGCCTGAACAATATGAATTTGATGCTCCTTTTACTCCTGCAATGTTGGCGATATTAAATACAAATCCTCATGGCTACATTACTTTTTCATTCAACGGACAAAACTATGAAGGTTATTTATTAACCGTAGAAAGTGGATATTATAATAGAAAGGCGAGTTACAAATTACTCGCTAAACAATTGACATACGGGGATAATTTCATATTTGAGGATGAATTGAACTTTGTTTTGGAGGATGAAAATAATCATGTGTTTGATTAATACTTTTTGAATTGATTGACTAATATAATAAATTTGAAATATGGCAGTACGAAACCCGATATTGAATCCTATGCGTTTTTATAAGGCAACTGAACTACCAAATTATGCGGATAGGTGGCCGGGAATAGATAACATTTCGATGTTCATCGAGTGGCAAAAGGGAGTTTATGCCTCGAAATTTTATCGGGATTTTGTGCTTAACGAGGAAATCACACTGCAATTTCAGTTCGACGGTGCGATATCAGATCCCGGAATCAATGTTTATAAATTCAATTCAATAACCGGAAACTACGAACTACTTGAAACACTTGTCCCGGTTGATGTTTCTCCTCTCGGATGGGTCGATATCCCTGTATATAATTATTCGTTCACTCCAACACTTACGGGAGTATATTACTTTGATTTTGGAGATGCTGATCTCTCATCAGATAGATTCATAGTTCATAATGAGACTAAATATCTGAAACAATTGGTTAAAGTAGTTTATTCACACTATGAAAACAGATATGGAATTGTTTATCTTGACGGTTTAACTCCTGTTTTTGAAGGTCTGGCATATTTTCAGGGACGTTTGACAATCGGTGAACCTGCAAATGAAATTTCAGAGTATGTTGATGATCCGGGAGAAATAGAACTATTGCAGGCAACGCCACAAAGGACAACGAATTTGCAGTTATTTACATTGCATTATTCGTATGCTGATCTGATAAATCATATTTTTTCGAATTCAGAGATTTATGTAAATGGAATTCAGTATCAGAATAAGGAGGCTCCGACTCTTGAATATATTGAAAACAGCGATCTTGTCAATATGACTGTGAAATTATTCCAGAAACAAAACGAATACTTTAGAAATTAAAAGCTATGGCGGGACCAGATACTAAATTAAGTCAAAAGATACCACTCGCGATAACCGATCCGACAGGAGGTTATCTTTACATCATTGTTCCTGATGGCGGCGGAGGATGGGACGGTGTTCCAATTGCAGCGGCCGACATTGTTTCATCTCAATTATTTACAATTACTAAAGAGGTGAATAAATCGGCAGACTTTACGATTGCTTTTGATGCAGGAACAAAACTATTTCAGATAGACTTTCAGCAACAAACAGGATCGCCAAAAATAAAAGTTGGGACAACTCCCGGAGGAGATGAAATCTCACTTGCTGAAATACCCATCCCGAGTGGTGAGGTTATACCCATTGATGGGAAAACATTTTCAATAAATACAACGGTTTACATTGCCGTAACAGGTGGAGCCGTGAACGTGAATTTTACATTTATAGAAAACTTCTTTTAATCATGAAAAAATTACTTATAATCATCGGGATAATTTTATTGAGTTTGAATATTCAGGCTCAGAGACCATATAATGCAACCTTTATACTGATAAGGGATTCACTTTGTTTGGGTGATAGTTGCGTCACTTTTATGATGAATGATTCGACTGTCAATCCTGCATGGGTGAGAGCTTACGTTTCACTTTATGGAGCGCTACCAGGAGGAACGGACGGAGCTATTCAATTCAATGATGCTGGAGTACTTGGAGGGGCTCCAATGACAACCGACGGGACAGACATATCTATAACCAATCATTTACAAGTAAATGGAGGTGTTGCGCTGTCAAGCGGTTTAACATTATTTGAAATGGATATGGAGGGCATTCGTCAATTTATAGAAGGTAGTCAGGGACAAGGAATTAATGTTTATATTGATACTGCACTTTTTCTTATTGTTAAGGCTGTTAGTGTTGAAGGTGATTATGAGTCGGAGATAACACTTGATACATTAGGGTTTTATATAAAGGTTAATGGAAAAATTACTCATCCAAATCCTCAATATCAATTCTTTGAGGATAGTCTTGTAATTGGGTCTAATGTGATTGTTGACGGATACGTAGAACATCAAAACTATAAATTTGCCGTTTACATGGAAGAAGATTCAGTCATTACGACAAGCTTAACAACTGACTGGGAGTTTATAGGAGCCGGGGAAACTAATAAATTTACCTTGCTCAGAGAAATAGGCTTTTCATTCGATGGAGATTCGATATTGTTTGAACAGAGAGCGGACGATTTAAGAGATTCGGTTGAATTTCGTATCGGTTACGGTTGTGAAAATGCAACATCAAGCGTAAATGAAAATGTTTATAGCGGTATTTTTGTGAAAAGTGTTGGTGAGTCTGTTTATAGAGAGATTCCGCAATGTACAAAAACCGCCGTTACAAATACGGCTGCAGTGTATTATGTCGGTCCAATTTTAACCTCAATTCCTTTATGGTTAAAAGATGGCGATAAAATTCAATTCCGTGTAAAAATGGCATCAGGAACGACAACGCTAAGCACTAAAAGGCTTACGATTAATTTATTTGCTGGATAAAATTTAAACTATGGAAAATATACCCATTTACAGAGGCAATGACGAACAAATCTTTCTGCGGTTATGGCAGGATGATGAGAAAACTATCCCGGTCAGTATTGACGATCTGAACGACTTGGAGGTAAGAATTACAATCGGAGGCTATATCATAGGACAATGGAACAAAGCAGGATCAGGAGACTTTGAGTCACTTACAAGAGTAAATCCTTATTCATATTATTTTTGGTTTCAAACCTCAGAGACCACAAAAACAGGCCATGCAGACCTTTGGATTGATGCTCAGGACGTTGTTGCTTCCCTGGATGATGGAATAAACAACAGTATAACAGCCGAATTGAATTTATTTAATATAGTTCAAAAACCTTACTGATATGATAATTGATGTAATAATAAACAGAGGGACGATCAACATTGTTGAGGATTCTGTATTGAAAAG
>CAZUOC010000089.1:0-1215 GCA_964622335.1 uncultured Ignavibacteriaceae bacterium | reverse complement strand
TCCCTTATAGGGATTGGATTGACCTCATTTGGTCAGGTCAATGAAAAATGGGTAGATACTGATTCACTTAATGCTGAAATTATTGTCTGGTCAGGAGGCAATAAAATTTATGTACCTGAAAATGCAGATATACAATATTATATTAACTCTGCGAATGCTGGAAGCACCTTAATTTTAGGCTCTCTTGTTTTTAACATTGCAGATACTATAACAATTGATAAACAATTGAATATTGTTGGACAAGGTAGAAGCGGATTTGTAACAATTCCGATAACTCCGTCTCATGGGACTCTCATTTCAAGTTCAACAGCAAACAATGTAATATTTAAAATAACAAGTGATAACGTGCGGATTGCAAATCTTTCCATAAATGCAACCGGTACAAACTCAAAAGCTATTGAAATAGATAATAATTTGACTGGTATAGTATTTGAAAATATGGACGTAATTGTTAACGCTGATGGCAATATAGCCGGATTTCATATTTTAGGATCGAATGTTGTTATGAGAAATATTACATTTTATATATCATCTTCAAATGGGATTGCGGAAGGAGTATATTTTTATAATAACTCAAGTACGACTCAGGATGCTGTTTTGGACGCTTTTGATGTGACAGGCACAGCCGTAGGCGGCGCAACAAGGGCGTATTCATTTGCTTGCTGGAATATGAATGATGATAATATACTTACTCTTAATCTTTCATCTTCCATTTGTCGTGGTTTACCGGGAACACCTCTTGACGTAGGTGTAGCTTGCGTAAGCAATGCAACCAATAATGCTGTTGTAAATGCTGATTTTTGTACAGTTGACGGAGCAGATTATGATTTTTATCAGAATGGGAGTAATATCCTAAACATAGGAGGGTCCGCAGCCGTTAATAACTCAATTTTTGGTGACGTAAATTACAGGGCTGCCATGATAGCTGATCTTATGCGGTCTGATATTGCGGTTACGGACTCTCTCAATGCTGATAAAATAGTACTTGATGGTACTGAATTAAATGCAGCAACCGGTCCAGTGATTGCAGATACTAATTTTGTCAATACAAAGATTTCTGATATTGACACCCTTGAAATAGATCAATTGACAATAAGCGGAGGCACTCCGATGGATTCAACTATCAATATTAATGACATGATATTCAATGATACTCTTTATTTCCCTGCTGTAAACTGGGTGATAAAAGCTGATTCATCATACGCTACAAATAAA